>JACMIS010000854.1 GCA_014381035.1 Armatimonadota bacterium | reverse complement strand
CCCGCGACCGCCTGCCCGAGCGCGGGCGCGTTGAAGAGCGCGCCCAGTGGCAGCTGACCCAGCACCAACGACGCCAGCGCGAAGGAACCGACCATACGTAAACCGCGACGACTCCAAAAATTTTGTTGTTTCATACTTTTTAGATCCTTTAGACTGCGACTCCAGATCGCAACGCATTTCCTTGCCGCTCACGTCCTTGGCTCGGCGTCCCTTTTTCGCAAATTCCACCACCCGGCAGACATCAGGAGGCAGTATACCCATTCTGCAAAAAACGTATCGTTTTTTTTTGAGATTTATCGCAAAACTTGACGCCTGTCCCGGCGGCGGTTACACTGACGGTTAGAATGATCCTTGTCTTCGCCCCGTTCCCGGCACTTGAGCGTGTCGCTATGACTGAGCGATTCGTTTCCGGCGAGCGACAAAAGCCGGTTCGGATTTCCACATTCGCGGGCGGTCCCGGTCTGCGCTCCGCTTACGTGATCCGCCTTTTGGGCGGCGAGGCACTCGCGGTCGGCTTCGCGGGCGGACGTATCGGCGAGTTATTAGCCGACGCTCTGGACAAACAGGATATTCCCCATGTCCTGACCCGCACGGTTAGCGAAACGCGCGGTAGTTTCCTTCTGCTCGACCGGGAAACCGGCGTAGTAACGCTGATTCCGGAAAACGCCCCCGCCGTCACGGAGAGTGAGACCAACAAACTGCTAACGTCACTCGGTCGCCACTTAGAGGCTGCGTCTCACCTCCTCATAACCGGCGATGATGACGGCGAATCGAACCTACTCGTTACCGCGATAGACGATGCGAAAAAAGCGAATGTTCCGATAGTCGCCGATCTAAAAGGTATATCGCTCGCGGCGGGGTTGAAAGTTGGGGGATTGTTCTTGCTACGTGTCAGCCATAAGTCCCTGCAAAAACATTTGGAGCGTAGCCTGATTCACGATTCGGCGATAGTCCGTGCGGCAAACGACCTGCGGAGCGCACACGGAATCGCGCATATCGTCGTTACGTTGGGCGAGGACGGCGCGATTCTGGTCGGTGACAGCGGCGCGATGCGAATCCATGCCCCGGTAGTGTCTCATTTCAATCCGACCGGCGGGGGACAAACACTGGTCGGAGCGATAACGACACGTTTGACGCAGAACGGGGGCGACATGGTGGACGCCCTGCGCTGGGGATGTGCCTCCGCATCGGTCAATGTCACCTACGATGAACCGGGCTACGCGACGCCCGCCGAAGTCTTGATTCTGCTGCCGAAAACTACAGCGATTCCGGTGCAGATCCGTTGAAGCAAGTCGTTTCCGTCTCGCTCGGCTCCGCCACCCGCGACTTCGAGGAACAAGCTATGTTCCTCGGGGAACCGTTCACGCTCCGCCGCGTCGGCACCGACGGTGATTACGCGAAATATAATGCTCTCTTGCGCGAGTGGGACGGCAAGGCAGACGCCCTGTGTCTGGGTGGAATAGACCGCTATGTCTGGTCCGACGGCAAGCAGTACGAATTTAAGGATGCTCGCAGACTGATCGAAGGGGTGACGAAATCGCCGATAGTGGATGGGAGCGGCTTGAAAAACACCCTGGAACGCGAGACGATTCGGGTTCTGGCGGACGAAAAGCGGGTAAACTTCGCGCAGTCGAAAACCCTGATGGTCTGCGGCGTGGACCGATTCGGAATGAGCGAGGCACTGGTCGAGCAGAACGGTGCCGTCGTGTTCGGTGACATGATGTTCAGCCTCGGTATCGGTTTGCCGATAAAAACATGGAAGGCGCACCGACTCGCGGCACGAACCTTGCTCCCTTTATTGACACAATTACCGTTCAAGTTGCTGTATCCGACGGGTGAGTCGCAAACCACTACGTTACCGAAGTGGGGCGAGTGGTATCGGTGGGCGGACGTTATTGCCGGGGATTTCCTGTTGATCCGTCGCTACCTGCCGGATGCGACCGGGGAACCGCTCGCGGGAAAAACGGTCATTACGAATACAACGACGCCCGACGACAGAGCGGAACTGGCGCGGCGTGGTGTACGTCTTCTGGTCACATCAACCCCGCGATTCGGCGGACGTTCCCCTGGGACCAATGTGCTCGAAGGCGTTTTCGTCGCGCTGAACGACGGCGAACCGCTTTCCGAGAACGGCTACCGGGAAATGCTGGCACGGCTTTCTTGGACGCCGAATGTGGAGGAATTAGGCGGTTAGGTGATCGGGTGGTTGGGTTTTTAGGTTATGCCGACGACCAGGCGGTCATCGCATACACTAACCACCCAACCACCCGATCACCTAACGACCCAACCCAAACTATGCAACGATTCGCTTTTATTATTCATCCGATGGAACCGAAGCGGGATATTTCCCGCAAGTATCCGTTCGTCAAGTATTTACCGGATTTTATGGTCGAGGAAGCAGCCCGGCGTATCAAGCCGAAAATGGTCTCGCATATTACCGGGATTCGGTCCTTGACCGGGGAGGAGGCGGAAGGCTGGTTCATCGGTTGCCCGCTCACCCCGAAGCAATTGGTCGGATTGCCACACGAAGAGGTATATAACCGGCTGGTGCAGTGTGGCGAAATTGCGGCGGAACTGGGCGCGAAGATCATCGGGCTGGGGGCGTTGACATCGGTCGCGGGGGACGGAGGGATCACCATCGCCAAACGTCTCCCTATCGCGGTGACGACTGGCAACTCCTACACGGTGGCGACGGCGGTCGAGGGGGCGAAGCGGGGCGCGGACCTGATGGGAATGCCGCTGGAGGAATGCACCGTCGCTGTCGTCGGTGCCGCCGGTTCCATCGGGCAGACGTGCGCGACGCTTTTAGCCCGCGATGCAAAGGCGATGGTTTTGATCGGACGCGATGCCGCGAAGTTGGAACCGGTCGCCAAAGCGATCCGGGAACTGTCGCCCGACTGCACCGTTTCCGTGACCGGCGATGTGACGATGGGCTTGCGTGACGCGGACGTGATCGTCACCGTCACCTCGGCGGTAGATGCGGTGATTCTGCCCGAACATTTGAAACGGGGCGCGGTGGTGTGCGATGTAGCGCGGCCGCGGGATGTTTCCGTGCGGGTCGCGAAAGAGCGTGACGACGTGCTGGTGATCGAGGGTGGGGTCGTCTCGGTTCCTGGCGACGTGGAATTCGGTTTCGAGTTCGGCTTTCCGCCGAAGACCGCGTATGCTTGTATGTCGGAGACCATGATGCTCGCGCTGGACGGTCGCTACGAATCGTTCACGCTCGGAAAAACGGTGTCGGTCGCACAGGCGGAAGAAACCCAGCGTCTCGCGGCGAAACATGGATTCAAGCTAGGCGGCTTCCGTTCGTTCGAGAAGGCGGTTAACGAGGAGCAGATAGCACGGGTCCGCAAGGCGGCGGGGCGTAACAAATAGGCGGGCAGTAATACCGCTGGAACAGGAGGGGGAGAAGCAAACCCCTTGTGGCTTGGGGCGAGCGGTGCGCGCCTGGAGTGTACGCTGGTTGGACCTTGGTGCTACGGGAGAGGAGTGACGTGTCGCAGAGAAGGGTTTGGGGGTTCGAGGAAGGGGATAGTCTGCTCCCGGAGGGCGAATGGCTTCCGCTCTCGGACATTTACGACCAATGGAATGTCTGGGAGACACTTCGCGACTGATAAAAAGCAAGCGGGTGGAGAGTCTGCTCTCCACCCGCTTGCCTGGAACCGTTCATCCTACTGCTTCGTGATTAAGACCCCAGCCGGAGAGCGTGATACGCGAAGTCCGAGTGGCGATAAACTGCGGCGGAGCGCGACCGAGACGCTTTCCTTGCCGTCTGCCGCAACGCGAACGCGCAGTGTCGCTGTGTCGGGTACGTCCTCCAGAGTGATGGGAGTCCCGGTTACCGTCGCTACCTGTTGAAGTGCGTCCAAAAGGGGCATCTCCGCGGTGGTAAATGCGGGCGACGGTGCCGGGGCGGTTCCTTCCGTGATCGCGGTGGAACCGGTCGGCACGAACAAATACCGTTCGTGTGCCGACCCTATCGCCGTCCAGCGTACCTTTAAGGCGAGCGCGTAAGGTTTTTGTGCGTCGAAGGGGATGCGCAACGTTTGTGCCGCGCTACCGGAAATCCCGGCATAGTTGAACGTTTTGTTGGCGTCTGGCGTGATTCCCGGCACAGTATTCGCGCCGATCACGGTAAAGCGTGCCGAACCTTGCGCGGCATTTTCGAGCCAGAAAGTGAAATCACACACGGTGTGTGCGTCCGGTGTCAGAGTTCGCCCGGTAGAGATCACCAGACGCGGTGCGGCATCGGCAGTATCGTTTTCCGCGACCTGCCCGTCGTAGGGCAAAACCAGACCGCTTGCCACGCGGGAAAGCGGCGTCCTGATGCTCGCCATCTGTGCGGGTGTGTCGGGGGTGAGGGCATTGGTCGTGGCCAGAAATCCGGCGACCGCGACTACGCCGCCGATACCCGCCGCGAAGACAAGTCGCCCGGTGTTCGGAAACAATCGTTCCCAGACGGACGATTTCGCACGGTTCTCGCCGCTCCAGTAGCCACGTCGGGTACCGGTTCGTTCCACGGCAGACATGACGTTGTCCCGGAAGAACATCGGCGGCTCCTCGACGGGGGTTTTCGCCCAGTCATCCAGACCATGCCAGACTTCTTTTAAAGCGGCAAGATCGGCTCGCGCCTCGGGCGATGTAGCGAGATGTGTTTCGACCTCGCTTTTAGCCCCGGCGGGCAGGCGATTTTCTACATAATCGGACAGGTTGTCACGGAATCGGCTCGTATCCATATTTTTGTGAGGTGGTCAGGCTCTTGGCTTGTCCGGTTATTGGATACTGGCAAAGTCCGCGCGTTCGTCTACGGCTATACGCCGATAATCGCGTTACTCAACCACCCGATAACCCGACCACCCAACAACTCAACCCCTTTACTCCTGTTCTTTGGGACGAGTTGCCCCGTCGAAAAGTTCCGCGACCGGGGTAAGGCGGTCGCGCAGGGCAAGGCGTGCGCGGTTCAGGCGCGACTTTACCGTGCCCATCGGTTGCCCGGTGATCTCGGCGATCTCTTCATAGGACAGCTGTTGTGAATGATATAACACCACCATCGCCCGCTGGGCTTCCGGGAGGGTTGCGATGGCATTTTCCAGAAGCTGTTTGCGCTCATCCCCCTCGGCGATCTCTACGGGACCGGGGGCGGGATCGGCGTACTGCCGTTCCACGGACGATTCATCCAGAGCAAGTTCATCATCGAGAGAGCGGTGCGGGCGAGCACGCTTTTTCTTGCGGTCGTCCAGAAAGACGTTGGTGACGATGCGGTACAACCAGGTCGAGAACTGCGCGTCGCCGCGAAAGGAACGCAGGTTGTTCCATGCCCGCACGAACGCTTCTTGCGCGATGTCGGAAGCATCTTCATACGACCCGGAAAGGCGGTACGCCGTATTAAACACGCTTTTTTCGTACTGTCGCACCAGTTTGTCGAACGCATCTAATTCGCCTTTGCGACTGCGCTCGATAAGCAGGCGTTCCTCGCTGGTCCCGAAGCCCGATCCGGCGGACGACCGGGGCGGCGACGGCGCATCCGTCGCGCCGCCATCCGTGCGGACGGGAGCGGGCATCGTCGCCGTGCCACCATCCGGGACCGGAGTTGTCGCTCGTTTCCAGAACATTCGTGTTGGGTGGTCGGGTGATTAGGTTGTGGGTTGTTGGGACCAGAGAGTTACAGCGAAGACTTCTTCAACT
>JACMIS010000853.1 GCA_014381035.1 Armatimonadota bacterium | reverse complement strand
CGCGGACTCCTGGCGCTCGCGTCGGAACACGGCCGTCGCGTGGTGGTTACCGTGACCAAGGCCGACAAGCTCGGGGCAACCGAACTCGCGGGGCGTCTGAGCGTCCTCTCCGACGGGATCGGGGTCGCGGTCGTCGATCTGATTGTGACGGGCGAGAAGTCTCCGGTCGCCCCCTGGTGGCAGCGGGTTCTGCCGCTCCTGTAGAGATCCGCCCACGCGACGCGCCCTTGCGTCCTGTCGCGAGGCAGTAGCCCGCCGGGCGGCATACTGCCGCCGGGTGGGCCTTGCGGGCGTGCATCGCACCTGGCGCACTACCTTATGCCTGCACTCAGCGTCTGGACATGTTCCTTCGAATAGTGCCAGCCGGTAAGCACGGGCAGGTTACTCGCGCCACGAGCGGTCACTTTCGGAGCCGAGCGTTAGTCCGTAAAACGGCCCTTTTTGAGACGGTCGACCGAACCGGCGAAAGTGCGTCTGAAAAGCGTCTAAGGCTGTATCAGAAGCCGTCTCGGAATCAAAATCTCAGAACTGTACGTCTCCGTCGACTTTTGATATAATCGTCGTCCATGAGAATCGGCTACGCCCGCGTCAGCTCCGACGACCAGAACCTCGACCTGCAGCGCGACGCCCTGGAGAAGTCCGGCTGTGAACGCATCTACGAGGAGAAGGGGTCCGGGGGCAAGGAAGACTGACCGGAACTGCTCCGTTTGCTGGAGAACGTCCGCTCGGGTGATACGCTCGTGGTGTGGCGGCTCGACCGGGTGGGGAGGTCGATCAAGTACCTCATCGCCACGGTGGAACAGTTGGAGGGGTTACAGGTAGGATTCCAGAGCCTGACGGAGCAGATCGAACCACGACCAGCGGCGGCAAGCTCGTGTTCCACATCTTCGCCGCGCTCGCCGAGTTCGAGCGGTCGCTGATCCGGGAGCGCACCAACGCGGGATTGCAGACGGCGCGGTCGCGGGGCAGGAAAGGCGGTCGCCCGGTCACCATGGACACGAACAAGCGGAAGATCGCCCAGGCGTTGCGTGACGACCCGAGCCAGGGCGTGTCCGCCGTCTGCAAGACGCTTGGCATCTCCCGCGCCACGCTCTACCGCTACACCCGGCAGGGCGAGTGACCGGTGTAACATAATCTGTCGAAGCATTCACAAGAGGCGCGTTATTGCAAACGGCGGCAAAGTCGTCATTTTGAGTACGAAAAACTTGTTTACCAATGGTATAGAAATTGCCGTGTTACATGCCATAAATATTAAAGATTCGGGCAGGTAGGATTTATGACTTATTTTCGGAAGAACCAAACAATGGGGCGGCGAACGTTCCTTCGGGTAGCCGCCAGCGGTTTGATTGTCACCGGTTATGCCGGGGCTCTAACGGCGGGCTGTGGCGGCAGCACCGCCTCCCGAACGATACCGTTGACCGGAACCGAGCCCGGTACGACCGGAACCGAGCCCAGTACGACCGGGAGCGTCGGGGTGCGCCCCCGTGCCCCCTACGAAGTGAGCTTCCTGTTCGGCGTCAAAGAGGGTAGGCGTGCCGCCGCCGCCGTCGCATATGCCAGCGCGGCACCCCGCCGGGGGCGGCAGACCGGTGTCGTGGGAGTCGAAGATGCAGGACTGGGCAAGATCAATAATCTGGGCGAAGTGGCGGCACTTCTGACGGATCAACCGCCCGACAACCGCTCAGAAGCGGGGATCTATCGCAACGGGACCCTGATCAATGCGAACTTGCCGAGTTACTCCATTTTTGGGAGATATGAGAGTAGCTTCCCGCGCGACCTGAACGACCGCGGTCAACTGTTGATCCAGCGAATGGAGGGCAACCCGCGGCTATATTTATGGGATAACGGTGTCACAGCGCTCGTGCCCCTGCCCTATGACCAGATTCAGTACTTCTTTGGCGAAGCCATAAACAATCACGCCCACCTGGTTGGAAGCGCCTCGCACCCGGATAAGAGTCAACAATTAGGCGTGCGCACTGGGGCTTTTATCTGGAAAGACGGCAAACTCAATGTATTCGGGCAGCAAGGATCTGTGGGGCAAGGTATAAACGACGCAGGACAAATCGTCGGTTCTGAAACGCCGCCGGTCACGCTCCCGGGTCCCCCCGAATCCCGTGCGGTGCTCTGGCAGAACGAGACCGCGTCACCTGTTGAACTAGGGGTTAAAGCGACGGGTGGGGACATTAGAACTTCCATCAACCAGGACGGCGCGGTGCTCATCGTCATCTTTTTGTCTGGTGCGGATTTCCAATACACGGTCATGAATTACCTATGGGTGCCCGAAAGTCCGAACGCGGCGAGAGGAAACTTGAGTCGACTTGATGGCGTGCCTGAGAAGTTCTACGCGTCAGATTTTAACCGCAGACGCGACATCGTCGGTAATGACGGTGATTATGATGAGTCCACGCCGTACCTGATCCCCGTGGGCGAACCGCCGGTAAATCTCAACGGACTGATCGCGCCTGACAGCGGGTGGGTACTCGAGAAGGCGCACAGTATCAACGATGTGGGGCAGATTACCGGGAGAGGTTATTACACGAACCCGGCGGGAGAGAAACAATACGCGGCGTTTCTGCTGACACCTACGGCATAAACCACGAACATAAGTCGTCGATTATTCGATCCGAAATACGCAAGACTGTCCCGAGCCGTTTAGGTTCCGCCGATGGAAGAGTCCCTTGCCCCATAGAAAACCGAGCGAATCGTCCCGCAACCGCGCGACTTGCAACCGATGCATCGGGAGGAGAAGGCGAACTGCGGAAGCAACAAGAAAGCGACTGTCATTGCTCCTCGTGAGCCATGCAGTCGCCGGGATAATCGCGATTGCGTTCACTCTTCCAGCGGACCGAACGCGAATATGCATGTATTATACCGCGTTCCGGACACGAATTGCCAACACAATCGATAGCGGCCTAGATCGATATAATCGCCGACAGACCATTATTTGATTCGAAACGTTGTATAATAAATTATCAAAGTCGTAAGATTATCATACTGTGCGTTGTTATGTGTCTTAAAAGTATCTTATTAATCTGACGGAAGAGCAAGTGTCTATTATGCCGCGCAGAAAAGTGGTGCATGCGTTCCCGGAGTTGCACAACAATGTACCAGGGGAATGCTTCGAAGCGGTCGGCGAACTGGCGAACAAGGGCTACGGCGTGACGCTGGAAGCCCGGCGCGGTCGCCGCTATTTCTACTCGGCGAAACGTCAGAACGGGCGCGTGGTCAAGAAGTACCTCGGCGGCGGCGAGTTCGGCGCACTGATCGCGGGCATGGCCGCCCTGAACGGCATACAGCGGCGCGAGTTGGAGGAACTGCGGCGCCGCTCGTTCGAACTGATACGTGACAGGTGGGACGGGATCAACGGTGCGGTTGATGCCTACCTCACCCGCTCCTATCAGAACTTCTCCCTGTTCATGGAAGCGGCGGGCTACCATAGGCCGAACCGGGGCGTATGGCGTAAGCGGTGGAAGGGGAAGGTGACGGAAACCATGGGGGCACCAGCAGCGGTGGTAGCGAAAACGAGTGGGGGCGCGGGGCAGGTGGAGCGGGTGAACGTGAGCACGCTCGCCGACCGAGATGTCGTGCGGCTCGCGCTGGAGAACCCGGACAGTGCAGTGCTTCGGGCGCGGGCGATGCAGATATTGACCGGGGGACGTACTACCCCGGCACGCACCTGGCGAATGACGTGGACGCGGTGATCCGGCGGTTCGGCGAGGATGACGAGGTTTACCGGGCACTCTACAGCGCACAGTTCCGGGAGATCTGGCGCGAGATGACGGGTACCGTCTGCGACTCGCCGGAAGAAAAGAAGGTCGCGCCGGTCGAGAGGATACTGGTGCACCGGGTGATCGCCTGCCGTTTCGTGCTGGTTCAGGCGGAAGCCGCCCGCACCGACTCGAAGTCGCTCAAGGTCGCGGAGTACCACGAGCGCAAAATCGACCGGGCGCAACGGCGTCTCCTGTCGGCGGTGAAGTGCCTGGCGGAAGTGAAGCGTCTCGGCGTCCCGCAGGTCAACGTGGCGATGGCGGGCGCGACCCAGGTCAACGTCGGCGAGATAACGAAACCGCGGGTTTACGTTGAGCAGGTCAATGCCACACTCGCCTCTGCACCTGCGGCGGGTTGAGAAAGTGATCCCCGGTGACGACGGCACGGACGCGCGAACCGCCGACATGCCCCCGCGCCGTGGGGCCTGGCCGCGTGTCCCGACTCGGGGAGATTTGACGACCGGGAAAATATTGTACGCTGAGCCCGCTTTACCGGACCGGAACGTCCCATAACAAAAATAACACGGAATGAATGCCCGGAATCGTGGCGTAACCCTACTATGAAGACAATCAGTCCCAACGCTCCCCCGTGCTACCCTCCTTCGGTTCCGTTCGCCCGGAGGGCACTAACAGCCATCGCCGTGGTGTCCGCCCTGGGTGCTGTTGCGCGTCCGTGCGCGGCACAGGAACCCCTTCCTAATCTTTCGAAAACCGACCGGAAGGCGGCGACGGTCTTTCAGATATCGACACTTCCCGCGCTGAGCCTAGGGCTTTACGAGGGGGGCATGGCGTTTGGCGACCTTTTGAAGCACGGCGACTTCGGCATCGGCACCTTCGACGCCCTCGATGGCGAGCTCGTGGTCTTGGACGGCAAGGCATGGCGCATACGGGCGGATGGTCGGGTGTCCCCCGTGGGCGACCGGGAAACCACGCCCTTCGCCAACGTTACCCATTTCGCGCCGGGTCTCACGCTCAAGATAGCGCAGCCGCTGGAATACGAGCCTCTGCGGCAGCGCCTCTCTTCCCTGCTTTCGACGCCGAATGCCCCCTACGCGATTTGGATACATGGGACGTTCTCCCGTCTCAAAGTCCGTAGCGTGCCGGGACAGCGCAAGCCGTACCGTCCTCTCGCCGAGGTCGTCAAGACCCAGAGCGTCTGGGAATGGAAAGACATTCGCGGCACCCTGGTCGGGTTCCGGTTCCCGACGTATCTCTCGGGCGTGAACCTGGCGGATTACCACTTCCATTTCATCTCCGACGACAGACGGCACGGCGGGCACCTGCTGGACGGCACGCTTCAGGAGGGGGAAATCCGTATACAGACGCTACGCGGTCTGGAGATGCGGATTCCGTCTGACGCCGGTTTTGACCGCGCAGATCTTTCGACCGATCAAAGCACCGCGCTGCAAGCCGCCGAAAAGTCCGGCTCCCACTGACGACGGACGAAAAAGCCGCCTCTGTCAGCGAGACAAAAAACTGGCGGGGCGTCCGCAGGACTCAGGATAGCCGAAGGTCGCGACCGGATCGCAGAATCGAACAGGCGTCGTGCCGGGGCGCGGCGTTCACTCCAAACGGGGAGCGGCTTTAGTGATGTGATACGGTAGCAGTGATTATTAGACCGGAGCATGATGCGCAACGAAGAACGAGTGACCGATGGGACACCCCTGGCAGATGCAACGATCCTCAACAAAAGCAACCTTTAAGTTTAAACGGAACCTGTTCCGGGGCGCATTCGTCTTTTGTGTTCTTACCAGCGTTGCGTTTCTTGTCCAGTTGCCTTTGAGCTACCGGTTCTATACGAGTGTTGGGATAGACACCGACCGGCTCCCCCGCCCGGAGTTGGTGCATTACCGCTACTACCGGTTGCGCTGTCCCGGCGACGGTTCGATCCGCATCGGCGGCGGCGCGATGTTCTTTTCGCGGGGTGCCAAACCGCTGGAGCCATTCGACCTGGCAGCGAGTCTGTTGCAGCCCCCACGCATCGATCCCCCGCGAACCATTTGGAACCGTCTCGGCTTCTGGCGGATCGATGCGCGCTGGGAGGACGCGTTCAGCACACAGTATCCGTCGCTCGGCAAGCCGTGGCAGTCCTGGGTCGGCGTACCGGTCGTGCTACCCACGGCGGTGTTTATGTCCCTCGCATGGATTTTCGGGCGTGCCGCCGCCGCACGGACTGAAAAGTATCCGGGGCATATTTAACCGGCCGTGGCTTAGACACTGCGGGAGAACTTCCCCCGGCCTGCTCACACGTCGTTTCCATGCCCTACAAACGACACCTAAAAAGAGCGTGCGCGGCGGAGCACTTTCCGCGCGAACGTCCCCGCCGACTCGATATCCCATGGGCGGGACTGTACTGGCGTTCTGGGTTCGATGGTCCATGACAGTGTTAAAACCGCTGGGAGTCCATGACAGATTGATCAGTCATGGCAGTTGGAAGAAGCTGGAACGGGAACCCCTCTCTAAATGGCAGAAAATGGCAGACAATTCGGCGTGCCGCATTTGCTGAATCTTTCAGATGATTTGCTGAATCCGATGGCGTTTTTTCATCAAATGGGGCGTGCCATTTTGATTGTGTGATTTCTCGGGCACTTTTTTCAATTTCCGGCGTGCGGTCGCATTTGGTTTATTTGATTCGAAGCGTGTTTTTTTCAAATGGTCAGGGGCAAGCCGCGCGACACACGGCCTGCCCTGATTTGTTGTTACGATCCCGGCGCGGCTTGCTCCTTCCTCGCCCGCTCTGTCTCCTTCCGGTCCCGCTTGACTCTCCGTTTCTGCGCTTTCTTCGCCTCCTCCGTCTTTTCGACGCGCTTCCAGACGGTCCGAATCAGCGCGTAGATCGCCGGCGCGACGGAGGACAGCATTTCCTTTTCTTCGGCGGTGTAGTCGGGGTGGTTGTCGATGAAGTTCGTCCGCCCGCCGCGTTCAGGTCGGTACAGAGTGCCAGATCGTCCCACAGACGCAGAGAGGATCGCAACTCCGGTACGACCTGGGCGCGTGTCCATTCCCAGTACGCGGTTATGCCCTTTTCCTCGGGTCCGGAGAGCAGCAAACCTTCCGGGGCGTCGTGTTCCTCGACCCCGTATGTGTGCAGGCGGAAGTGTTCCGCGCGGCGGGTGTTATTCAGCATCGGTGATGCCTCCTTTCTCGCCGATATATTCGCTGTCGCGTTCGCCGCGTTTCGCCGCGTCTTTCTCTCGCTCCGTGAGAATCCAGAGCGAGACGGCTTCCACGGCGAGGAACCCGATGGCGTTTGCGCTCCCGGTCGAAGTCGCTGGGGTACTCGCCGCCGAGCCTGCCGCCGACTTCGCTTCTCAGCCACGCCCACGAGTCGAAATCGACGTTCGCGTCCGGGTCGCTTTCGGTGCGGATCAGGGAACGCAGGTACTCGATGAGCATGGATTCCCCCAAGTTGACCTCCTGGCTCATGCCGCGCATTTCGTGCAGCGCGGACAGCTGCCCGAACCTGTTGCGGGGCTGGTCGCCAGCCGCAACCGGCGGCGGGGTTCGTGTGTCTATCCTATCGGTGTCTTGCATTGTTGATTCCTTCGATGGTCGCGGGATGCCAGGCCGGAACAAGGTACGAACTTCTTCCGGCCACTCCCCTACTATTCTGTTGCACGATCCATGTTCGGAACCGCTCTATTTGGCGGCTTGGTTATCCACGAGAAAAACACACGTCACGCCCTCAACCGGGGCTTTGCTTCATCGATAATTGCCCGGAAGCACTCCGGCGCGTCTCCGGGCAAACTGGGGGCATCTACGGCGGGTTTTCGTTCTCCTTGTCCATCTCTCGGTACCCCTCCGTGTACATCTGGCGGTACGCCTCCGACTCCTGCTCCATTTTGATGAACTCCGAAAGGAACCACCCGGCGAAGTCCCGCCACGCCACGGGTCCGGTTTTCAGGATGCCGCGCACGTAGCCGTTGAACCGGATCACGCGGGCGAGGTCCTTCAGGTAGCGCATTTCCGATTCGGTGACGGATACCGTCACGACATAACGTTTCATAATTTGGTGTCCTGTGCACGATTCATGGCGGGCGAGATCAGAGGGCGTCAAGGCGGGCGGCGAGTCTCGCCGCGTTCCCGTTGCGGCACTCTTGCAAAGCGCGAAACAAAAGGGCTTCTTCCTCGCGGTCAAGGGTGATCGCCCTGCCCGTGCAAGAGTCGGTCACCACGAGCACGGATTCGACGCGGGGGAAGTACTTCCCGTCTGCACCCCCGGCGGGCGGCAGGGACGCCCCGAAGAGTCCCTGGATCGGTTCCATTTCGCTCCTGCGCTCGGTCCGGTCGGTGCTGCCGGAACGTCCCGTTCCGCTGCGGTGACGGATGAACCGTCGGCGCCGGTTCGTGGTCTGGCTTGCCTTCCTGCCGGATAAGTCAATCGGATTTCCGGCGTTGTCGTAGTGCGTCGGGCCGATAACCGCCGTGCCGTTGGCGAGGTTGGCTTTCACGATGGCGACGATTCCGGCGACGCTGTTGGCTGTCTGATTGTTCATGGTCTGGTTTCCTTGTCTTGCGATAGTTGCGATTAGTAACCGGGGGAGTTTTTGAGGTTCCCCCTTGCACTCTAGGCGGCGTATCCGATGTAATCGGGGTCGGAGAGTTTGGCGGCTTCTGCTTCGTAGCGGGCTTCGTCGGCGCGGGTCGCTTGCACCATGGCGAAGTGCTTGCGGTATCCTCCACGCTTGAACGCTTCGCAGGTACAGGTGTCGGCGAAGGTGTCGATTTTGTAGGAGCGGGAAGCGTCGGCGCGGTTCGTGACCGTGTAGCAGGTGTCGAGGTAAGCGCGGTCGGTTGCGGTCACGGCGTAGTTG
>JACMIS010000852.1 GCA_014381035.1 Armatimonadota bacterium | reverse complement strand
CGTCCATGATCGAGTTGATGTCATCGCGCACCACACCGACCGCTTCCTCAGCCAACAAAGCGGGAAGAATCAGGTATCCCTCCCGATGATAGAACGCTACCTGTTCGTCAGTCAGGGTCATCGGAGAAATCATCGTCGTTTTTTTATCCATTTCGAGTTATCCTTTTTTGCAAATCTGAACAGAGTATAACCCGCTACTGCCCGGTGATAAATGGATTTCCTGCACCCTTTTTGGTACTATTTGTACAACTATGCCGTTCACCGATCTGCGTTTTCTGCACTCCCGCTCCACGCCGTACTGTACGGCTCGTGTGGACAAACAGTTCGTCGGTTATCACACGTTGCAATTTGCGGAAACGGGCAGTGTCGAGCTGTTCTACGGCGATACGCACCACGTTCTCGATTCGGGGACACTGTGGACGGCGTGTCCCGGTCCGCGCATCCGTTTTCATCCCGCGCCGGGACACGCCGATTGGAATCACCGTTACGCGGCATTCACCGGTCCCCGTGTCGCGGACTGGATAGCGAGTGGCATCTGGTTTACTGTCCCGCAACCCCTCCCCGTCTCGCCGGATTTCATCGCCCGCTTCGACAGGTTGATAGAAACGATCAATCGCGCCGATGACCGCTTCTCTCACGCCCGTGCCGTAAACTTGCTGGAAGGGATATTGCTGGAACTCGCCGAAAATCGCGAACGCCCTCTGGCAGAACGCGCCGAACCGGTCTGGCTGGCACCGCTACTTCAGGAGATGAACCGGACCGATTTCCACCCGTCAAGTTGGGCAAAAGCAAACGGGATGGCACTCGCCACGTTGCGACGCCATTTCAAAGCCGCGACGGGAATCCCGCTCCACGAATACACGCTACAGCAACGGCTCGCGGGTGCGCGTTCCCTGCTCGCCGACACCGACATACCGGTCAAAGCGATTGCGGAAACGTTAGGTTACAAGGATGTGTACTTCTTCACGCGACAGTTCCGCCAGATGGTCGGGATTCCGCCCGCGACGTTTCGCAAGTCGCGCCAGTAATCAATACGACTCTCGAAAGTGGCAGATGGAATGCCCATGTTATTCGATTGTTCTTTTATATCCAACCTTTCTGACGACAGCGGAGAAGTGCATGTAAAACAAGCGACTCACGTTCCGTTTCATGGGCGACGACACATCGTCGGTGCTTAGCGTATTGACGTGTGATAACACGATTATAAATATCAGTTTTAAGCTGATCATAGCCATCAGGCAGAGGTTGATCTATACGCACCATGGTTGCACCATCGTCGTTTTTAATTACACTGGCAAGAACACCTGATTCGTCAAAGTCATCTACTCGAACCCATTCAACGATTGATCTTAGCCCGTGTTTTACTTCCCCCAAGTAAACCTCTGCTCCCCAGTGAGGATAACCCGGTTTGAATGTTGGACCTTTAGGTCCAAATACTGAAACGACTATCGGTATTTGCTTTCCCCCTATCGCGAATGTATGCGCAAAAGCGTTATCTTGCCAGTCAATTTCTTTACCATTCCTGGCGATATAAGTTACCGGAGCGACTTGTTGCCATACAGCGGATTTTATTTGGGCGAGGGTAGGCAAGCAAACTTGGATAACCGTTTCAACAGATCCGGTAAAAACCTGAGTTTCGTTTTTCACCAAAAGAGATTGCTTCATTTTTGATTCTACTAACACATTGATAGCAGAACGCGTTGTCAATTTCTCACCACCCAAATCGAACCCTTGAAGTTCGCCAGATTCGAATAATTCGGAAACGATCTTCGGACTAACTCTCAGAAGAGCCGCTGCGTCTTCCGTATTTAGAACATTATCTTGCATTTCACATTCCCAAAAAATCGTGTAGAATGACCGTAGCGGGTTTGTGCATTTCGGCACAAACTTTCGCTCCGATTTTTTTCTAAGGACAATTCACCGATGGCTACGATGCGTCAGATACGTTCCCGTATCAAGACCGCGAAAAACATTCAGCAGATTACCAAAGCGATGAAAATGGTCGCTGCGGCGCGTCTTAAACGGGCACAGGATCGGGTGCAATCCGCCCGCCCGTACTCCGAGAAAATGCGAGAGATGATGGGTTCGCTCGGTCGCGCACTCGCAAATAGTTCGGTATCCAACCCGCTTTTAGAGGTGCGCGAGCCGGCACAACGCGCCGGATTCCTGATTATCTCGGCGGACCGTGGTCTGTGCGGTTCCTACAGTACGAACCTTCTCAAGAAAGCGACCGAGACTGTCAAGCCTTACGTACCTGAAGAAACAAGTGTCATCCTTGTGGGGCGCAAAGGACAGGTGTTTTTCCGACGACGCCCGAACCCGATTGTGGGCGAGTTCACGTTGAACATGACCGCAGTGACGTTCGCGGACGCGCAGACCATCGGTCGCCAGGTGCGCCAGATGTACGTGAGCGGCGAGATTGATGTTCTCTACCTCGTCTACACCCGCTTCCTGTCGGCACTGACACAAAAACCGACCGCCGTACAACTCCTGCCGATTGTCGCAGAGGACGCGCTCGCGGCAGCCGATCTGCCTGCTGGCGGCGAGGAATACCTGTTCGAGCCGGACGCGGAAGGGATTCTGGGACGGCTTCTGCCCCGCTATGTAGACACCATCATCTATCAAGCGATGGCGGAATCGGTCGCGAGTGAACACGGAGCACGAATGACCGCGATGAGCAGTGCGACCGACAACGCGAAAAAGATGATCTCGAACCTGACACTTTCGCTGAACCGCGCACGGCAGGCGAAAATCACAACCGAACTGACCGAAATCGTTTCCGGCGCGGACGCGCTCAAGTAACCATCTTGCGAAGGCGACTGACACGTGTTATACTGCCCGATGGCGTCCTGTGGGACGCCATCGGATTTTCAGAACAGGATATGTATGGACGAGGGTAGCGAGCAAGGCGAAAGCACGGCGACGGTGGTGCAGGACAAGATGAGCGAGTATCGCGTTCTGGTCGCGCCGGTGGAGCAGGCGATTAAAGAACTGCAACACGCTCGTGGCATGCTTCGCGCACGTGCGGAGAGCGAAATCCACGCTATCGCACCGGCACTCGCCGCTTTATCCGAAGCGTTGAATATTTCGACACTGGATTTGTTACTCGCGTCCGACCGACAGGCATTTTTGCGTGATGCGTTCGCAATCTCGAACGTTTCGCCGGATGTGGTACGCGAGAAAGTATTGGCGGCTTCAAGTGGAAGCACAGAAATGCTGGGATTACTTCCCGCCGAAGAACGGGACTTGTAGAGCATGGCACAGAGACCAAGTAATTTGCCGTTGATAGTTGTCGGTATTGCTGCGGCAGCGGCTCTTATCGGCGTCAACGTGATGCAGAACAATAGCGACCCGCTGATTCGTGAGAAGAAAGCGAAGGAAGCGGAACGCGAAGCGTCAAAAAAGCAGATGGAGCAAGCAAGAAACAATCCGCAGCCGACACCTCCGGCGCAATCCGCGCCGGGAGTGAATGAGGTTGCGACGTGGGGCGCGGAGAAGATCTTCGGGCAAGCAGACGGCGAACCAGCCATCGTCATCGCCTGGGAATGGACACCAGCCCTACAGGGAGATTCCTCCTCGCTCTATACGGCAGTGGAAGCGGTAAAAGTAGCATTGCCGACCGCCGCCATTCGTGTGATCAATTTAGATGCCAAACCGGGCACATTCAAGCCCGGTGTTTCAGTAGACGGTTCTCTGCGGGAGCCGGTATCCGCTGATGGAACATTCCCGCAGGCAGGTAAAATCCTCGCGACTTTGAAAACCGCGACAACGACTAAATAATTTGTATTGTAAAGAAAGTTTAACCAGTGCCTAATATCAAATCCGTTAAAAAAGACGTTCTTCGATCTCGCATTCGCAACCTGCGCAACCGTGCGGCAAAGTCCACGATGCGAACCTTTGTGAAAAAAGCGAACGCCGCGATAGCTACCGGCAATGCGGAAGAAATCAACCCGGCGATCACGAAGATCGTTAGTGTCCTGGACAAGACCGCGAAGCGAGGCATCATCCACAAGAATGCCGCCGCACGCCGTAAGTCCCGTTTGATGCGCCGCGCCAACGCTGTCACTGCCGCGCAGACCACTTAGTCCTTAATTTCAACCACAGAGGACACAAAGGTTTTTTAAGGTAGGGCGAACTGGTAGCGGTAACATGACCGACTATCGAGTGGAACCGGAGCCTTAAAAACCTTTGTGTCCTTTGTGGTTGAAATTAAGAACTAACACAGTTCGACGACAAGGCGTTGAATCACGGCTTGGGGGTTGTCACCGCCGGGCGTGACCCCTTTCAGGGAAAGATCGGCTTGGAGCAACTTCTCCATACGCTCCAGAAGTTCGGCGAGGGAGAAGTTTCTCGCCTGCCCGACGAACTTTTCTGTCATCCAGCTCATGCGCGGGTTGGTGACCGCGCTTCCCGCCCCGTCCGATGGTAACAAGGCAAGGATTTCCGGCGTTGGCGTTTGTGCGTTACGGCCCACCATGCGCTTTTCGCCGAGATAACGATACTGGGCAATCAGACGAATCTGGCGTGCCAGGAGAACCAGTGTCCGCGGCGCGACAGACTCCGGGCGGCTTCCGGTGCGAAATAGTTGCGACACATAGCCGAGTGCATCGCTGGTGCGGCGTTGCCCGACAGCGTCGCAAAGCTTGAAGATCACGTCATCCGGTCCCCGAGATAAAACGGCTTCCAGATCCGCGCCGGTGATCACCCCTGCACTGTCGCCCACATATGCCGCCGCCTTCGCGATTTCAGAGGGGATGCGCCCGATATCTTCCGAGGGCAACGCGCCGAGCATTCCGAGCGCATCCGGGGAGATCGTTTTTCCTTCCCGCTTCGCACTCTGAATCGCTAACGCACGGACATCCTCGGAGCCGCCTTTCGGAAGCGCGAACTCGCGCACCTCGCCATATTTCTTTGCCGCGCTCGCCAGCTCGGTCGTGATCTGGCTACTTTTTTTCGCCTTACCGTCGTCTCCTGTTACCGGTGAACCGGTATGGAGAATCAACAGACCGGATGCGGGAATGCGTCCTAATCCTTCGGCGAGACGTTTCTGCTCACTGTCGTCGATCTGCTGGGCATCCCGCAGGATGACAATGCGTCGCCCTTCCCCCATCGGCACCATCGCCACCGAGGATAAGGCTCGCTCACTGATGGGTACGGCGCGGTCGTTCTTCGGTGCGCCGCCGTCCAACGTTTCGACGTCGAAATCCGCGAACGTGGGATCGGCATGTGCTTTGGCAAGCGCGTTCGCCTCCGCGGTCTTCCGCCCGGCTTCGGTTCCTGTCAGCAGGACCACCCGAATGATCCCGTCCGTGACGGGTGCGGGTGCTGTTTTCTTCGCGACGGTTGTCGCCTTAGCGGCTGGCACGTTTCGTTTCCTTTAATGCGGTTTCCAATTGTTTCACTGCCTTGTTTGCCGATTCGGTGTCCGCCGCTCCGATCTGCGAGCCGTTTTCAGTTCCGTAGACCGCCCGCTGGAAGAGCGCGGTTAGCGGCGCGAACGCGTCATAGACCGGCTGACCGAAACGCTCCCGTACCTGATGCAGGTATTCCGTGGTGGTCATCTGCGGGGTGCGTCGCAAGCCACGCCGGGCAAGTTTTTTAGTCACATTCTGATACTGCCGCACAACGTGACGTGCGTTCACCGCGACGGCGTGCGTCGGGATCACCTGGTGCACACGGTTACGGATGGCAAGCAGTATCTCCATAAACAGAAAATAAAGAAAGCCACAGAATCCGATCAGGGTCATTGTCACGGGAAGCCATCCTGCCGCGAGGATGCGCTCCCATAAAAAACGCTGATCTGTTTGCGGTTCCGGTGTCCGCGCGGCAGGTGTTGTTCCCGGTGTGTCCTGCGTCGCGTCGAACACGATCCAGCCGTACCCTTGAAAATATATCTCGGTCCAGGCGTGCCGGTCCGCTTCGCGCAGAACGAACGTCTTGGTCTTCGCCTGCGGGTCTTCGATACCCGGTGCGAACCCGGTCGCTACCCGTGCCGGAAGCCCGGCATGGCGACACAGGATCGTGAACGCGGTCGCATACAGATCGCAATATCCTTGCTTCGATTCGCGCAGGAAATACTCGGCGGCGTCTCTTCCGCGAGGCACGGCGGGTGCATCCAGCGTGTAGACACAGTTCGTTGAAACCCACTGGCGCAGGGCTTCTGCCTTATCATACGGGTTCGTCGCATTGGCATCGGTGACAATCTGCTCCGCGAGGGCATCCAGGGCATCGTTCGTCCGCCCTTGAAGATATAACTGGCGCATTTCGGGCGAGTAGCCGCTTTCACTTTGCGTAGTTTTTCGAAGATCGGACGGTCGTACATTTGTCGGAACGTCGGAAATCGCCTCGTATTCCGGCCCATAACTATTAGACGCCGACATGGTATGGTCGGGACGTAATGTGATCTGCACCGAAGGCAGGCGTACCTGCCGCGCCTCTGCTGCGACATATAGCGGCGTGAAGCGGTTGTTGTTCATATGGAAGCGATATTTGACGCGCTCGACCTTTTTCCGCTCATACTCAACCGGCTTGATCGGGAAGGTGCTGAAACCTTCCGCGTCCACTTCGCCCTTCGGCTCCACAGGCTCACCATAAACATTTTGTCCGATAAAGGAGTTCGCCCAGCCACGCCCAGTATAGAAATCGAAAAGTCGCCCCCGCCAGTACAACGGTCTCGGGCTTTCGACGCGGGCACGCTCCGTCTGGTCATCGCCGACCGGACCTAATCCGACCTGAAAATCCTGCGAATTGTTGAACTCTAACTGAATCGTACCAAGTCTGCCTCCGGTTAACTGCTGGGCGGCGGCAGGCGGAACGTTCAACCGCTGGATCACGTTCGCGAGCGATAGATTACGCCCGATCATCTGGAGCGGGATGGCGATCAGAAAACCGAGCATCGCCGCACCGGCGGCGCATGCAAGCGCAACGTTAACCTGTGTTCGTAAGAGCCGCCACCGGGCGCGGATCGTGGTCGTCGCCCGAACATGACCGGGAATACTCGGCAGAGCAGGAGATTCCTCCTCACCGAGCAGAGCGGCTTCCGTGACGGTAGGCATTCCTCCGGAAAGGCTGTTCTGATGAACGAGCAGAAACGTCGACGCGGCGAGGAACACCACGAAGCAGATGATCAGTTCCTGGTTGATGTTCACGGTGCCCGTGAGACCGATGATCGCTATCGCCCAGACACAGGTAAACATGACCGATTCATCCGTGACCAGCAAAAACGAGCAGAACGTCGCCGTAAATGCGAGGGCGCATACCAGAAGCAACTCCTGCGAGCCCTGCGCCTCGAACGGGACCAGATTCTGGAACGGACCGACACCGCGCAACGCGGCGATGAACATCAGCGCGACCAGTGCCGCGCCGACCTGGATCAAACGGGGCGAACTGCCGTAGCGGCGCAAAAAATAGGAACAGGTCAACCCCACCAGCGTCAACAGCATGGTGAAGTAGGCGAACGACGGCTCGGTGAGCTGGTACGCGACCGCTGTCAACCCGGCGAGCTGCGCGACCGCACCGCCGATATAGAGCGGAATGGAAATGTCTTTATGTCCCGGCTGCCCCCCGCTTATCGAAAGCGCGGGCAGATTAGTCTTCTTCTCGGAGGAGATACTCAAGGTTTCTTCCGCCTTCCTTCCAGGGAGAGTGCGTGTCACACTCGACCACGCGAAGCGTTGCCGATTTGCCGGCGACTGCCGGAGAAAGAACACCCGCTTTCGGTCCACCGAAGCTCGATGGTTCAAAAAAGTATACCGTCACGGTGTCGCCGTGGCGGACTCGCTCCGACAAAAATGCGAGCAAGCGCGGCTCACCCTGCGCGGTCAAAACCGCATAATGGGTTCCGCTATCACTGCCGATCCGGGCGGCGGTCAACGAGTCCGCGAGCGAGTTTTCCGAGTCTGCCTGTAATCGTGCCAGCCGGTCAAACAGCCGGAACCGTGCTGCTTCCGGGTCGGATTCACGCGGCTTGACCGTCAGGTGATCGTTTTGCGTAACGAGTTTCACCCCGCCCCCTGCCCGAAGTGTCCGATCCGCCAGTGTCGCGGCGACTTTTACGGCGTACTCCAGTGTCGAGGCGCGTCCCCTACCGTGGTGCGAACCTTTCAAAAGGTCAATCACGATACAAATATCCTGTTGGTAGGCGCGTTCGAATTCGACCACAGCGAGTTTGCCGCGCCGTGCGGACGTCGCCCAGTGGACGCGTCGGAGAGGGTCGCCGGGTTGGTATTCACGCACCCCGTGAAACTCCATTCCTTCGCCACGGCGCGTTTTACCGTCCCGCTCCCGAACACCGTAAGAGCCTTCCCCACCCGCCGATTTATCCCGCGCCAAAAGTGGTTCCGGCAACACCACCAGCTCGGTCTGTACCGGCAACATCGCCGAAAAAGTGAACAACCCGAGCGGGTCCGTAGTGACAAGTTTTGCCGGACCGAGTTGATACACACCGCGCATCTGCGGTTCGATAAAGTAGGTGCGTGTGCCCGTACTGCCATCCCACGTGTCCAGCGGGGCGGGCGCGGAGTGTTGCGCGGACGATGCCCCTTTTGTCGGGGACGCATCCGCGGCTGCCAGATGCTCCGGAATATCATCGGCGAGCCGTACGGAGGATTGTGGCAATCCTCCCTGAGATGTTATTTCCAGCGTGATAGGAACGCGCCTTCCTTCCGGCACGGTAGCAGAATGCTCACGGGAAGCGACGAAGCGGGTGGCGAAGAAGGCGGCAAGCGCGTACGATGCGAGCGGTAACACGGCGAGAGCAACAGCCATCAGGTAAAGGTATTGCAGGTCAAGAAGCACTGCGACCACGAACAAAAACGCGGTGGCAACAGTGATGACCAGCGATTTGATTCCAGCACTACCGAGGCGGTTCACAGTAAGCATTGTACCGCAAGAACGCCCGTTCCGCGCCGCGCACTTGACACCCCGTTTCACCTTGTGTTACGCTCTTCTATAACACTGACGTTTTGAAAGGTGAACTTATCCATGCCGAAACGGCTTGCCCTTGTGGACGCGCACCGGGCAGCGCGCATTGACTATTCTGACGCCTCTTTGAAGCCTGACGAGGTACGCATTCAAACGGAGTACGCTTCCGGTAAACACGGAACGACATTCGGGATGCTGGACGGTTCGGCATTCACAGGGCATACCTTCGATCTGGAAACGCGGCTTTTTGTCGAGGGCGCGGACTGGCAAACCCCGCCGTCGCCCGAAAACCCGAAATCCTTCGGCACAACCGGAGTCGGGACCATCACGGAAATCGGCGCGGAGGTGACGCGATTTGCCGTCGGTGATCGTGTTTGCGGACTCATGGACATCAAGGAAACCAGTACCAAGCCGGAGGACGGAACAATCTGGCACCTCGGCGATATCGACCCGCTTCTCGCACTATGTGTCGAACCCGCCTACGTCGCGTTCCACTGTGTGCGAGAAAGCAACGTCCGCTTCGGGGATTCGGTCGCCGTCATCGGTCTGGGTGCGCTGGGCTGCCTCGCAGTCGCGATGGCGAAGGCGAGCGGTGCGGAAGCGATCTATGCTGTGGACAGTATCGCAAAACGCCGCGATTGGGCACTGGCGCATGGTGCAACCGCGGCGTTCGATCCGACGGACGGTGATGTAGCACTCCAGATTCACGAACGGACCGGAAAAAAGGGGGTGGATGTGGCCATCGAACTGGCGGGCGTTTATCCCGCACTGTTTCTGGCGACGCGTTGTGTCCGTGTCGCGGGCACCGTCTGCTCGGCAGGTTTCTATCAAGGGGAAGCGAAAGGAATGTGGCTGGGGCGCGAGTGGCATCACAATCGCCTTTCGATGATCGTTCCGCACGGTTGTGGCTTCGGACACCAACCCCGCGATTTCCCGCGCTGGGACGAACGCCGCGCCTACGATGCCATCGTCTCCCTGATGCGCCAGGGAATCCTTTCCGCACCCGGTCTGATTGATCCACTGGTCTCGTTCGCCGACGCCGACACGATCCTGGAAACCGTACACAACCACCCCGGCAGTTCGATCAAATTCGGCGTCCGGTTTTGAGTCGGGTAGTTAAGTGGCTGGGTGATTGGGTTATTAGAGAAATTTCCTAAGCCGGATCACCTAGCACCCTAATGACCCGATTACCTGACCACCCCACTTGACAAAGCTCCCGCCCCGTGCTACCCTCCCGTAGACTTTACGGGGCGCGAATCTCTTGTTCGCCGCGCCCACCAACCGTAAAAACTGCATATCGCTCCTGCCTTTTCGGGGAAGTCCGGTGAAAGTCCGGCACTGTCGCGCAACGGTTAAAGTCCGAGTACCGAACGCAGGAAATATGCCTTCTCCGACGCGAAATCGGGGGAAGGAATGCTCCCATGGGTGCCTTCACGCACACAAAATCCGTTCAGTACGGGTTCACACTGATCGAACTACTTGTCGTCGTCGCTATTATCGCCGTGCTTGCCGCGATCTTGTTTCCCGTTTTCAATCAGGCGCGGGAGAAAGCGCGGCAATCGTCCTGTCTCTCCAATGTGCGTCAGATCGGGATGGCGACTCTGCTTTATGCCCAGGAC
This sequence comes from Armatimonadota bacterium, assembly GCA_014381035.1. The sequence continues at coordinate 1,747 of JACMIS010000852.1, read as the reverse complement.
TACGACGAAACACTCCCCCTGTATCAATACAACAGTCTGATTTATTGGTGCGGCGGTCGCGATGCTCCTGGGCAAAAACTCGACAAGGCGCGGGGAATCATCTATCCGTATATCAAATCGGGAGAGATCCAGCGATGCCCGTCGTACACCGGCGGTGATAATCTCGGAGGAACGGGCTATGGCGTCAACCGTCGCCTGATGTTCAAAACAGGTTTCATACCGAACCCGGTGATTCTCGCCGATCTCGCCGCGCCGTCCGGGACCATTCTATTTGGCGACGCGGGCGTTCCGAACTTTCCCGTCCAAGGTCAGACCGGTGAAACGATCTCTATCGAGCCCCCGTCCGATTGGTTGCCTTCCCCTACCATAGAGTTTCGGCACCAGAAGATGGCATGCTTCGTCTGGGCGGACGGTCACGCGAAGCCCGTCCGGCGGAACGAATTCGTGCAAGAACTGCCGCTCATCGAACAGGAGCCGACGAAAGGAATCGCCTACGTCGGTGATGAAATGATGGCGCGGCAGTGACAGTGCCCGCCCCGTCCCCTCTCCATTTTCCATGGGGAAGGGGGACTTCTGGTACAATACGGCGTCATGCCCACTATTCGTATCGCCTCGCTGGTCCCGTTTGCCACGGAGATTGTCTGCGCCCTCGGTCTGGAAGAGAGCCTCGTCGCGGTCTCGCACGTTTGCGACTTTCCGCCCTCGGTCAAATCACTTCCCGTTGTCACCGCACAGTCGATACTACCTGCCTCGCAAATGCAGACCGACGAGGACGGCGATCCGTATGAAGTCCCGCCTTCCGCAAAAGAGATTGATGATGCGGTGCGCTCCGCCATCGCGTCGGGCGAGGGTCTGTATCGCATCGACAGCGCGAAATTACTCGAACTCAAACCGGATCTTGTTCTGACGCAGGGGTTGTGCGATGTTTGCGCCGCAGGTCATGTCGCTACTGCAAAAGCCGTCGCGGAGATGGGCGACGCAGTCAAAGTTCTCGATCTATCCCCCACGACACTTGCGGGCGTTCTGGACGCTATCCGAAGCGTCGGTGCGGCGACCGGACGCGACGCGGAAGCGGAAGAAGTGATCGGCGACATGATCGCCCGCTTCGAGGCGGTAAAGTTACACAGTGCGATGTCGCCGAACCGTCCTCGCACGTTGCTTTTGGAATGGCCCGAACCGCTTTTTTGCGCCGGTCACTGGTCACCGGAACTGCTTACCCTCGTAAACGCGACACTCGCTCCGTGGGATAAACCCGGACAACCTTCCCGCGTGATTGAGTGGGATGACATTCTGCGATTCGACCCGGAAGTGATTCTTTTAGCCGCCTGTGGTTTCGATGCCGAGCGTGGCGCGTGGGAGTCCACCACGCTGACGGATCTTCCCGGCTGGTTCGAACTGCCCGCCGTGCGGAGCGGCGATTGCTACGCGATAGACGGCAACGCCTACGTCAACCGCCCTGGTCCCCGCCTCGCCGATACCGCAGAACTCCTCGCGACGATCCTGCATCCGGACACCACCCAGAGCACTGTCCCGCCTTACGCCGTGTCCCGCTTCCCCCCCGAAGCCCTGAACCCGGAGGGAATTCAACCACGAAGGGCACAGAGTTAAAGAAGCTCACAGAGGTTTTTAAGGTTTTCGCCTCGCGCATCATCCGGATCGCGAGAATATATTGGCAAGCCTCACCCATCAAAACCTCTGTGAGCTTCTTTAACTCTGTGCCCTTCGTGGTTGAATTCCCAAAATGGCG
>JACMIS010000114.1 GCA_014381035.1 Armatimonadota bacterium | reverse complement strand
TGCAATGATAAGAATCTTGTTCGCAACCGACGGATCGGTCGGTAACCTCGCCGCCGCGCGTTTCCTGTCCAGCCTGGGGCATCACCGAAACGTCCACGTCCACATCGTGATCGCGCCGGACGGTGACCAACATGACGACGGTTCGGCTGTCGTCCACGATACCCAGTCCGCATTCGGCGATTTCGCGGGACACGTTACCAGGGCAGTGTTTCCTGCGGACAGCACCAGCGAGATCGCCGACGGGATACTACGTGCCTCGGACTTTTCCGGTGCCGACCTGATCGTGGTCGGCGCACGGGGACGCTCCGCGATAGCACGCTTCCTACTCGGCAGTGTCGCCGAAGCGGTCGCACGCCACGCCGTCGTCCCGGTTCTGGTGGCACGTCTGCCTGCACCAATAATGCCTGGGGCGGAAGCGAAACTGCCGCTATTGACGGAAGTTGTCATCGGCGTCGATGGATCGAACAGCGCAACAGACGCGGCATTGTTCGCCTCGACCGCTTTTCCTCTGCCACCGGATTGCCTGTTTCGTCTCGCGACCGTGATAGAGCAACCGCCGATGGTCTCCCACCCCGCCGCGAACACTTTAGAGAGTGCCGGAAAAATGACCAGGGAAGTTTGGGGGACCGATACCCCGCACGCCGCAAATAACCAGCACGCCGAGACCGTTCTCGCTGATTTGTGTCAGGAACTGGAAACGAAAGGTGCCCGAGTGACGACGGAGGTGCTGTACGGCGACCCGGTAACCGAACTGATCAATCTCGCCGAGGCGGATCGCGCCGGGCTGATCGTGGTCGGATCGCGCGGATTAAGCGGCGTCGAGCGGTTCATCATCGGGAGCGTCTCCGACCGGTTGCTCTGGCACGCGCCCTGCTCGGTGCTGATTGTTCGGTCGCCACCCGGCGATGACGACGCAGACATGAAAGGAATGATGGCATGAAAATCCTGTTAGCTACGGACGGTTCGGAAGGGGCGTCGGACGCGGTCCGCTTTCTGGCAGGCTTCGATCACAGCCGAAAGATTCATATCCATATCCTCACTATCCAGCAGGAGAGTGCCGAGGAGAGCCGTTCCGAGGAAAAAGCGGAAGAGATATTCGTCTCTACTCGCGAACATCTCGGCGACTTTCCGGGGCATGTGACGACCGGATCAACACAAATGCGATGCTCGACGAGCGGCATCGTGGAGCGAATCCAGGTCGCCGCCGAGATGCTCCCCGCCGATCTCGTCGTCACGGGCTCCCGCGGACAAAGTCGGATCGCACGCTTCTTTTTAGGCAGTGTCGCGCTCGGCGTCGCGCGACACTGCCCCTGCTCCGTATTGCTCGGGCGCACCCCGGAGGGACCACTCGACCGCGTCGTAGTCGGCATCGACGATTCCGGGGATGCGCTCGACGTGATTCACTTTCTCAACCGTTTGCCCTTGCCGGGCGATTGCGCGATCCATTTAGTGTACGTGGCGATGTCGGGTGATGTCGTGGCACGAAATAGCGCACGGTTACCGGCGTCACTGAGCCATGAGCTCAGCACGATCATTCATGAAAACCAGGCAAAAGGCAGGGAACGGTTGGACGAAGCCGCCGCCGAACTGCGTTCGGTGGGGCGGACGGTGACAACGGAACTCCGCCACGGCGATGCGGTGACGGAACTTCTGGGAGTAGTACATGGGAATGCGGGTGGGCAGGGACGCGGTACAGATCTTCTGGTTGTCGGGGCACGGC
>JACMIS010000851.1 GCA_014381035.1 Armatimonadota bacterium | reverse complement strand
TTGACGAATTTCAGCATCCGGCGCACCAGTTCGACGCACTCCTGGTCGCCCCAGTTGTAGCCGTCGGAGAATAAGAACGGATAGATGTTCCACTCGCGCGGGTTGTAGCGCTTACCGATGATGTCAATCGCCAGCGAATACGCAGACGACATGCGGGTGCCGCCCGACTCGCCGAGCGAGAAGAACGCGTTCTCGGTGACCTCTTTCGCCTCGGTGTGGCAGGTGATGAACACGATTTCGCACGAATTGTACTTGGTGCGCAGGAAGCGGAGCATCCAGAAATAGAACGACCGGCAGATATATGCCTCGAACTCCCCCATCGATCCTGAAACGTCGCGCATGGCAAAGATGACCGCATTGCGCTGCGGTTCGGTAACCATCTCCCACGATTTGAACCGCTTGTCGTCCTCGGTAATGATCAGTTTGCCGGACGAGTCTCCGTCGCGCGCTTGGCGGCGCATCGCCTGCAAGATCGTGCGCTTGCGGTCGAGGTTCCCAGCGAGGCCGCGCTTCGTGATCGTGTTGAAGTCCATGATCTCGCTCGGCACCTGCTTCGCGCCCTTATCGAGCATGTTCGGCAGATGCAGGTCGGCGAAGACCATCTCGGCGAGTTCGTCGATGGTGAACTCCGCCTCATAGAAATCGACGCCCGGTTGTTGTCCGGCTTCTTTGCCCGAGCCCTCGCCCTCCCCCGGCAGCGGCTGGCGACCGATCACATCGCCCTGTTGGGAGCCACCCTGCCCCTGCCCGACCCGCTTCTGGTCGTTCGGATCGAAGCGGATGCGCGGCAACTCCAGGCCGCGCACGGGCACCTTGACGATCTTGTTTTTGTCGGCGGTGATGATGTCCTCGTTGGCGACGACATCACCGAGCGACTTTTTCAAGATCTCGCGCACCTTTTCGTTGTGGCGTGCGCGGTCCCGCTCCGCCCGGCGGTGCAGGTCCCACGCATCAGTAGAAAGCGAATACGAATCCGACAAAGTGGCTTACTCCTTGCTTCGTGTGCTCTATTTTATGTTCCGTCTGTATCCCTATCGCGTGAGCCCATCCCCACGTCAATATCCTATCCGGCGGAAATTCGAGTGCCGCGCGGTCGCGTCGGTACCTTTACTATACGGGGAACGCCGCAGAAATTATCCGACTGTTAAGGAGAACTTCGCCTGTTGCGGGTCGCCACCCTGCCAACCGCGTTTACACCTTCTCTGACGAACGGTACCGGGCGGTTGTTTCGGTTCGCTCTGCCCCCTGCCACCCACTTATCGGTGGCAGATGCAGGAGGTCAATAATTCAAAAACAGCATCGTCAGAATAGTGTGCAGGTGCCGATCCGGCGCGGCAGTCGGGACGCGGACATTTACGTACTGATACCCCGTTTCGAGCCGGATATTCTTCGCCGTCGCCACGCTTACCCCGAGAAAGGTCCGGTTCTGGTCGTAGCCCCCTTGCAGATTCGGCGCGGCGTCGTTCAGATTCCAGAACAGTTCGTTCTGCGCGACGACTGCCCACTTCCGGTCCTTCTGGAGCGGGACGAAGCCGCGCACGAAATGGCGGAGTCGGTACGAGGGATCATCCACGCCTTCCAGGAAACGCTCTTCTAACCGCGTCCGGTTGACCAGATCAAAAGTAGGGAACTTCGTGTTGACCAGGAGTTGCTGGAAATAACGGTTCTCGGTCGTGCGGCGCGGGGAGTAGTTCGGGACGACCACATAGCCAAGCCAGAGCGAAACATTAGGGCGCACGGCATAGCCGACCGCCGGGCGGATCAGCAGGGGACCGAGCCGGTCGGAATCGTTCACGAAGCGCGGTTGCACCTCGAAGTAGCCGCGCCAGGGCGTCCCAGTAAACGTTTTGTTGACGATCAGCATGTTCCAACTCTGAAAGTCGTCGTTGTCCGCACCCACCTGTGCCCGCGCCGCGCTCACGTTCAGCACCATCGCAGCGGCGACTGCCGCCGCCGAAAAATATCTGTTCCTGCTCATGTCACATCCATCAGTTTACTTCGCCGGTTTTAAGCCCGTGGACCGCGCCGACGACCTTGATTCTACCGTCTTTCGATGTCAGGGTGAGGATCGGTTCCAGGAGACGGAGACAGCGCACACCGCGAACCACGTTCGCGTGGATTGAGTAAGGACAAAACCGCATCGGCCATTCGGGGCGGACGCGCCGGAACAAAACGCGTATCTCCTTGATGGGGCTACTGTTTTTCTCCCGTGGGAGCCGGGGCAACAAAGACTGCGACGACCCGACAGCAGTATGCCCCGCCCGGCGCGTCCACCGTCACCCGATCACCGACGTATCGCCCACGCACCGCGCGTTCCACCGGCGTGTCGCCGCCGGTCAGAACGCAGTCGAACAGGCTGTCGTCGGACTCGTCGCGAAGTGATACGCGGTGCCCGACACAAATTTCGCCGCGTTCTGCCATCAACGCAAGCATCCCGCCGTCGTAAACTCCGGGGCGGTTCCGGTCGAACAATCCGTCGTGGTGCTTCTTCCAGACGCCGTGCGCCCGCTTCTCCTCACCCTCGACGATGCGGAGCAGTCTTTGCAACCCCGTCACCTGCCGCGCGAGTCGGTCACAATCCCCACGCAGTGTCGCCACCTCGCCGCGAAACGCCGATTCCAGTCCCCCCACCCCTGCGACGGCTTGCGTGATCCGTACCTCTATCGCGTCGCGCTCGCGTTTCGTCTGCTCGTAACACGCCGTCGCACCCAGAAGCCGTTCTTCCAACTCCTGCCGCTTCGCCCCAATCGCCTCCCATTTCCGGCAGGCGTCCTGCTCCGCCTCCCACCTTTGCGCCGCGTCCATACTCTCGCCCTCCCTTTTACAGAATAATCGCGCTGCGCAGGCGAAAGCGGAAAGGCTCCGTCATACCTTTTCATCGGGGCGCGGCGTTATTGTGACCGTACCGCCGTCGAGGGCGTCCATGAAAAGATGCGAACCCTGCAAAAAACGCATCCCAATAATCGCACCTTGCACCGAAGCCAGAATCGGGACGCGCCGCGCGACACCATGCCACATGACTGTGCCCTCAAAACAGATGCCGATGTCTGCATCAGTCAGTACCGGGGCAATTCTCGCGTCGAAAATCGCCTTTGCACTTGCCCCAAGTTCGGTGTCGTCAAAACCGGTATCCTGAATCGTTCTCATGGTTTGCCCCCGGATTTATGGTATCAATTTATCCACGGCGAGTCGCCATCCGGGTACGGCGGGTTCGGCATCTGCCGTTTCGCCGCGATGGAAAACGGTCGGTTTCTCCAAATCCTCACCGTTGCGGTAGCGGCGCACGACGCCTTCGCGCAAAACGTCTACGTCCCAGACGACTTCGGTTCCTGCCGCGAAATAGTCAGCGATCTTCTGCAGGATCGCTTCGTCTTTCGCCTCGCCGTAGTCGTTTTCGCTCCGCACCTCGGCGGCGAACGCCGGGGCACCGTCCGCGAATGCGCCGTCGTCCGGCAACTCCCCCGTGTAAAACGCGGCGTCGGGGCTGAACGATTTCCGGTTCGGCAGGTTCACGCCAAAGCCGACATTATCCGGCACGGCGTACCCCCCGCCGAAATCATCCTCGTATTCGGCTAAACTGCGATAGATTCTTCCGCCCGCGCGTCCCGGCACGATCCCTGTCGGCGACATCAAAACCACCTTTCCGTTAACGATTTCCGCCTTCTGCTTTCCGACTATTTGTAAGAGGTCGGTAACCGTCGGCGTGAAACTCCTATTCAAGCCGCGATCCAGGTTGAAACCAATTTTGGTGTTCATGGTATTCATTCCTCAAAACATATCCCAATGCCCACGATAATTCGCGCACACGGGACAATAAAACATATAGATAGCGAATTCGTCGTGCATTCCCCCGGACCACATCGCGTCCCACAAACCCGGTTCAGCTTCCCTCACGACATCCTCGAAATATCGTTGCCCCATCCCGTCCGGGGAATGGGCATCGAAGTCTGCCTTGATCCACTCGCCGATGTAAACCATTGGGCGGGCGCAACAAAACTCCCAAACCTCCGATTGCATTGTCAAATAGGGCGGTGTTCGCGTCAGTTCAAGTAACCATTTTTGCGGCACATGTACCTGTGTCCACCCATCCGAGTTCAGCGAAGTCGCGAACTCACCGTGTTCCCCCATTGGCGTCCCGTGTGTTATCCCTGCCACTGCATCTTCATACCGAACCATTCCGTAAACGGTGTCGTGCGTTAGAGACACCCTCCCATTTCGTAGGCACGAGTGGCAAGCGATTGCGTCGTGATAGCGAGGATTGATTGGAATCAAGTTTCGGCAGTTGTTACAGGTACTATGCGTCGCTTCGGTCCCTGCGGGAAGAGCATTTGTATATCTACATCGGCTACACTCTTCCAATATCTCACCGCCATATGCCAGTCGAAAGCAAAGACCCTCCGACTGACATATAGTGCACACGTTCGCTCCGGTATAGTGCATTGCAAATTTGGCAGGAGCTTCGAACAAAGGAATCGGTATATTAAGTTCGGCGAAAGTGCGTTCTTCCATGGGCATATATTCAGCGGGCTGAAACTTTCGCTTGAGTTTCAGCCCGTGCTTAATATTATCGGTTCAGCAACGTCCCGACATATTTGAGCAACTCGTTCGCCGAGATCGGGTTGTAGCCGTGCTCGTTGCAGAGCCGCTCGACCACCTCGTTGATGCGCTTTAACTGGTCGGCATCCGGGGTTTTCGTGGACGTGGTGATCTTCACGATGT
>JACMIS010000850.1 GCA_014381035.1 Armatimonadota bacterium | reverse complement strand
CTGGCGAAGATGGAAGCGAACCGTGTCGGCGCGGGCGAGGGCGTGATGCTCAACCAGCAGGGCTACGTCGCGGAAGCCACCGGCGACAACCTGTTTATCGTAAAAGACGGGAAAGTGCTGACGCCGCCGCCGTCCGCCGGCTGTCTCAAAGGCATCACCCGCGCGGCGGCGATGGAACTTTTAGAAAATAACGGTGTCCCCGTACGTGAGGAGAATCTGACGCTCTACGATATTTACACGGCGGACGAATGTTTCCTGACCGGAACTGCGGCAGAGATCATCCCGGCAGTGGAATTGGATCGGCGTACTATCGGCACCGGTAAACCGGGCGACATAACGCGCCGATTGATCGCCGGATTCCGCGCGTTGACCGCCGAAACCGGTACGCCGATAGATTAGTACACGGTACGAACGTGCCGGGGCATTTATGCCTCGGCTGACACACAAATGAGCCCGCAGAAGCGGGCTCCGATACATTGACCGGGGGCGAAAACCCCGGTACGGACGCTATGCCCGAAACTTCCCCCGACGAAAAAACCGACCCCGCGAAAACGCCCGCCGCGAACGGTCCCGAAGCCCCGCATGCCGAGGACACCATTGCCGAGGAAGTCGTGGAGGTGTTCGAGGAGGTCGGTCAGTTCTCGTTCCAGGTCGTTTTCGGGACCATCGCCAGTATTCTTTCCTACCTGGGCGAGGTGGTCACGCTGTTCGGGGAGACCGTCCGCTCCTTATTTCAACGCGGGGTACACATGGGGGACCTGTTCCGACAGATGGCGATAATCGGTGTGGAATCCCTTCCTATCTCGCTATTGACCATCGGTTTTTCCGGCGCGGTACTTGCCCTATACAGTGTCAACACGCTCAAGACCTATGGCGCGGCGGGGCTGGTCGGTGGCATCGTCGCGCTTTCCATCGTGCGCGAGACCGGACCGATCCTGACCGGGGTCGCTATCGCCGCCCGCGCCGGGTCCGCGATCACCGCCGAGATCGGTTCGATGAAAGTTTCCGAGCAGATCGACGCCCTGCGCTCGATGGCGATAACCCCGGTCGAATATCTGGTCAAGCCGCGCTTGATCGCGGCACTGATCATGCTTCCCTTGGTAACGGTTTTTGCAGACATCGCCGGGGTGTTGGGCGGGGCTATCGTTGCCGCGTCGAAAGGCGTGTCGTGGACGGAATACTTGAGTTCGATCCAGCAACTGATGGAAGCGGACGGCTCTGACATTACCAAAGGTTTGCTCAAAACGGTGGTTTTCGGCGCGATCATCGCGCTGGTGGGATGTCGGGAGGGGTTGGAGACCGAGGGTGGCGCAAGCGGCGTCGGGCAAAGCACGACGCGGTCTGTGGTGATCGCGATAGTGCTTATTTTCATCAGTGACTTTCTGCTGACGTTCCTGCTGTTCAACAAAGGGATCGTCGAGTAGATGGTGATTGATTCCGAAGCCGCGCCGAAGATCGAGGTGCGCGACCTGCATTTCGCGGTCGCTGACCGTGAGATACTCAAAGGCATCACTCTGTCGCTTGCGCCGGCGGAAATCCTCTGCGTGATGGGGGTTTCCGGCGGCGGAAAGTCTACCCTGATCCGCAACATCGCGGGATTGATCCGCCCGACCGGGGGCGAGATTTTTATAGACGGTGAAGAAACGTCGCGCCTTTCGGAGGATGACCTTATCCCGATCCGGGCAAAGATGGGCGTCGTGTTTCAGTATGCCGCGCTGTTCGATTCGATGACGGTGTACGAAAACATCGCGTTCGGGATTCTGCGCGGTCCGCGGCGGAAGCAGTACGAAAAATCGTCGCACCTGGCGATTGCGCGTATGGTGGCTCAGCGTTTGCGCGAAGTCGGGTTGCCCGGAATCGAGCGGCGTCTCCCGGCGGAACTTTCGGGCGGGATGCGGCGGCGGGTCGGGCTTGCCCGCGCACTGGCGACCGAGCCGGAGATCGTTTTGTACGACGAGCCGACCTCGGGTCTCGACCCGGTAACGGCGGCGTTCATTGACGATTTGATTTTGCGCACCCGCGAACGCAACAAAGTGACTTCGATAGTTGTCTCGCACGATATGGGAAGCATTTACCGCATCGCAGACCGTGTTTTGATGATTTACGAGGGCAAGGCGCAATTTTATGGAACTGTTGCCGAACTAAAAGCCTCCGAAGATCCGGTAGTGAAACAGTTTATCGGCGGCAGCACCGAAGGACCGATCCAGAATCAGCAAGGGCATGCTGCGCGGAAACGTTAGCGCGGTCTCGCCCACCAGCCGGAGTTTTAGAGACGAAATCACCTAAACCATGACAGCAAAATTACGTCATAACATTCTTGTCGGCGTCACCTCTATCGCAGCCATTGCGTTACTGGTTTTCGCCCTGCAATTTCTCGCGGGGAATATCGCCAACGGTCAGACCCTGACCGTCACGGCGGTTTTCAAGGACGCGCACGGGGTGCAGGAAGGCAGCGAGGTACGCATGTCCGGGGTGCAGGTCGGGCGCATCGCGAAGATCACGCTCAACGACCAGAAACAGGCCGAGGTACGGGTGCGTCTGGAAAAAACGTACCCGGTGCCGTTCGACTCCCGCTTCGTGGTGCAGGGGAGTGTCCTCGGCAATACCTCGCTTCTCAATATCGTCCCCGGTAATCCGACCGCGATTCCGCTCAAGAATGGCGACCGGGTCGTCGGGGAACTGCAACCGGATCTGCAAACGGTCCTCGCGTCGAGCGAGACCCTGATACCCGAACTGCAGAAAACGCTGTTGATCGTTCAGGAGACTGCCATAGAGTCCCGAGACGCGCTACGAAATCTGAACGGTCCCACCGAGCAACGAAAATTGCGGCAAACGCTCGCCAACATCGAGGCAATCACGGCGAACCTCAATCGCTCGACTGCGAGCCTCCCCCGTATCAGCGCAACGGCGGAGGGGCAACTGCTCGCGCTGTCCTCGCAAAGCCAGCGTCTTCTCCGGGATCTGGATGCGGCGGCTGTCACCGGGCAACGTATCGTCAAAAACGGGGAAACATTGTCCGCGAACCTGAACGGCACATTGCAGGAGAACCGGGGGACGATCAAAGCCCTTCTGGAAAGCGCGGACGAGTCGGCGAGTGCGCTCGCGGGTCTTTTGAATCAAGCGGGCGGTTTGATCAACGATCCCGACATCAAGAAAAATCTGATTGATACCACCGCCAACATCGCGGCAACCACGGCGCGGCTGGAAGCGACGACCGGCAATCTGGAAAAACTCTCCAGCGACCCGCGCTTGACTGCCGATCTGCGGGAGACGGTGGCGAACCTGAAAGAAACTACCGAGAGTATTAAAAACGTCGCCGCCCGCGTGGAAACGATCCGGATCCCCGGCGAACGACGGCAGCCGGGCGGGCCGCAACCGTCGCCCGCGCCCCCGCGCCCTGCCGCGTCCACTTCTTTAATCGAACCGGGGTTGGCGTTCGACAGTTTTTATGATACAACGAACCCGCGTTTTCGCGCCGACGTGAATTACACGTTGCGCAGAGGAAACCAGGGTCGCTTCTACCGAGCCGGCTTGTATGATCTGACGGAGCGTAACGGCTTGAACTTGCAGATCGGACAGGAAATCGGGCGAAGCGGCGAGATAGATTTCGCGTATCGGTATGGCTTGCTCGCGGGCAAGTTCGGTCTCGGACTTGATGCGAGCGTCGGACCGCTGGATTTCCGGTTGGATGCTTACGACCCGAACCGGTTGACCGGAAACGCCCGTGGCAAGTTTTACCTGAACCGGGATCGAACGCAAAGTCTTTTGTTCGGAGTGGATGATTTCGCCCGCGAGAACCGCGCCGTGATCGGCGTCCAGATTCGCCAGTGATTGGAATGCTGACCACAAAGTGCACAAAGTTTAAGAGGGACACGAAGGTTTTTGGAATCGGGTTTCGCTTTTTAGCCGGAACGCTTTGCTAAACCGGAAGCCCGCCCTTAAAAACCTTTGTGTCCTTTGTGGTTGAAACAAGAAGGAAATTAGTAGAAGATGAAAGTTATTATGCAGCAGGATGTCGTCAAAGTCGGACGCGAAGGCGATGTCATCACCGTGGCGGACGGTTTCTTCCGCAACTATTTGTTCCCCCGTTCGCTCGCCGTTGCCGCTACCGCCTCGTCGCTGCGCGTTATCGAACGCCGCCGCGCCGTGGAGGAAAAGAAAGCCGACGAACTCAAGGCGCAAGCCGAGAAGGATGCCGAGACCCTGAACGAAAAGACCGTCACCATCGTCGCCCGTGTCGGCTCCAGCGACCGCCTCTACGGCTCGATCACGGCGGACGACATCGCTACCGCGGTCCAGTCCGCGCACGGCGTCACGGTCGACAAGCGCAAGATCCAGATGACCGATCAGATCAAGTCGCTCGGCACCTACACCGTGGGCTTGAAACTGCACCGCGACATCACGGTCCCGATCACGGTCGAAGTCACCAAAGGCGCGTAAGTACCATAAGCGAACATTCAGGGGCGCGGAACTAGCGGTTCCGTGCCCCTGATGTTTGTCGGACGTTTGGAAACGTTCCGGTGTGCGCCTTCGGCGTCGCCGTCCTGCGGACGCGGGCTAGCGGGAATCGTTCGGCACGCGCGGAAGCCGTTCGTGTCCTGCAAGTCCGCAGGACGCTATCGCCGAAGGCGCACACCGGAGGGAATCCATTCCCCCGACCAACGTTCCGACCCACATAACGATTATGAACCCCATTAAACTAATCCTCGTTGATCCGAATCCGTCGCTCTGCT
>JACMIS010000849.1 GCA_014381035.1 Armatimonadota bacterium | reverse complement strand
TTCTAAAGCCAGTTCGCGCCCACGCTCGATGAGCCGGTGACCGGCAAAACCGGGGAAATCCCCGACGGCGTAGATTTCTTGCTCACCTATCCTGGCTTTCGCCTGCGCAGGCGGTAACCCGGCAAACTCGGGGAGCCATTGTCGTATCCGTTTCAGTTCCGACACATCCGGACCACTCGGATCGGCGAACCGCACCGAGACGGAATACATTCGTGAGTGGTACTCATAAATCAACCATCCCCCGTCGCGATCCCACATATAGGAAAGGCTTTCAAGGTCGTCGATCTGTCGGGATGTGAGCATGACGTTCATTGATGTTACTGCGCGGACGGCGCAACGAACAACAACTGTCCTAAACCCTCCATGCGTAGCCGGGTGGGCGGCAACAGCAGTTTCGGTATCCCGTCGCCGCCGATTTTGTACACCGCGTGGCACACTGGCGTGGTACTTGACGCGTCGTAGCCGATCTCGTACAAAAACCGACCGGTCGGTTCCCCGGTCAGGTATCGCGCCGTGGACCCTCCCGCGAACGCGCTACGGAACGTTCCGATGGGCTTCAACCGCCCCGGCGCAGTAATTTTGTACGCGGTGTACACCGTCTTGCCGTCGGCGGTTCCGTGGTATACGAACGGTCGCGTCGGGTGGGCGTACAATGCAGCCGCCCAGTAGGTCATGCCCGGCGAATCAAGCTGCTTCAACGAAAGGAACGGCGGGGATGCGCCCCGCTCCTGAAGCCGCCCCTGGGTATCCACCGGGCATACCCAGATACGGTTCGTAGAACCGCTCCGCACAAAAGCGGTGCACCCATCCGCACTCCACCCGGCGAACCTTCCGGGATCTTCGGCGACGCTGGCAGGTGTTCCCTCGCCGAAACCGCGCCAGTTTATGGGTTCTTCGCGCAACCGCCCGTCGCCCGCCGTTCGGTATTGGTAGTATCGGGTGTCCGACCAGTCGGCGGCAAACGCGTTGATGTACGAGTAGGCGTAGCCTCCGGCGGGCGAGAACGAAAGCCCCCAGTTGTTTTTGTAAAACGTGTCCACGTAACTGAAACCCAGCCAGGCTGTCGTTTCGTAGGGTTCGCGTCGTAGACGACCATCGGAAAGGACGCGCAAAAGAAAAATGCGGTTGCCGGAGTTTGCTTTCTTCGCCGGTAGCCCGGTAGGCGCATAAAGGCGGGCACCACTGGGATGCATAACGAGATCGCCGAGGGCGGCGGGAACCGTCAGTGTTTGTATCGCGGTAAGCACGCCGTCTTTTCCGACCCGGTATACGCGAACAACAGTGGATTTGCGAGCGGGCACCGGGTCAGCGTAAAGCGGGTAGCCGTCCCGGTCGGCGCGGAAAGCAGGCGCGACATACAGAAACCGCCCGGACGGATGCGTGGTCAGTAGCAAACGCTCCGAGGATAGTCCCGGGTCCATTACCGCCGCCTTGTCCGGCAGTGGTTCGATACGCCCGTTGATTGGCGACACGCGGTACCCGGCGATGGTGCCGTCGCTCTTCGGCGCGTAGGCGTAAGTGTCCGGTCGCGCCCAACAAGCGGTGGCAATAAAAGTCAGTAGCACGACGAGCGAAGCGAACGAATATCGTGAGACCATGCCTCAATAATACTACCTTAGTAGTCAAACAGTCAACCACGGCGCAGAGGTTCACCCACCTTACGCTCCGTGCTCGGCCGGGAAAATCCCGTTACCGCGAGGCGCTATCCGCCCCGCCTTGTCACAACGCCCGCCTTCACTTCCCAGATCGTCGCCGCGTTCCGCGCTTCTTCCGGCAGTGCCTCGGCTTCGGTGACCGTGAGAAAGGTTTGTTGCCCACCCGTCAGCGACAGGGCGAGGACTTCTTTGCGGCGGCGTTCGTCCAGGTCGGAAAGCACGTCGTCTAAGAGCACCACCGGCGGTTCGCCGACCATCTCTTCGAGCAGACGAC
>JACMIS010000848.1 GCA_014381035.1 Armatimonadota bacterium | reverse complement strand
CGGTCCACCACGGCGACGACACGAACAGCAGGGCCACGACCGCCGACAGCACCCCGGTGACGTGCCGCTGCTTCAGCCAAGCCCACGCATTCTCGGCCGCCTTCCAGAGGCGGGCGGCGGTCAGCCGCTCCGACGGTGTGACGGCGCGGGACACGAAGATCAATAATGGGTAGTGCGACATATGCTCCCGGTTGCGACTGCGATGCGGGCGCGAACTCCTGCACAAAGCCACGGGATTGCACGGTTCGATAGCGCGACTTGAACGCGTAAATATCTTCGAGGCGTGCCGCCGCGCCGTTTCCGGCAATAATGACGCCATCGAGGGCTTTATCCCGAAGCAGGAACGGTCCGTTTTTACCGTTCGCATCTTCCACGGTGCGCTCGTAATTCGCGGTAACGTTTTGCACGGGCAAGACAACCGGTCCGGTCGGACGTTGCGGCGGGGTGTACGCTCCCCCGTTCGGGCCGCCACCACCAAAGCCGGGGCGTCCACCGGGTCCGCCGAATCCCGGGGGAGGACCACCATAACCAGGAGGCGGACCGCTGAAACCGGGAGGTGGTCCCCCTTGAGGACCGCCAAAGCTACCCTGTCCCGCGCCAGCCCCCGGAACACCGTTGAAGAAACGCCCACTCCCCTGAGGAGCGGGCGCCGTTTGCGGATCGGCGATGTACTCGACCTCGGTTTTTTGTCGATACTTACTACGGTCTCCTACGCGTAAGCCATAGGACAACAAGACTCCGCCCGAAGGTGCCGGCAACTGCCCTTTGTTATTGACATTGAGGGTCAAGGTTTGCAGACCGACACGTTGCCCGCCGGCGTTAAATGCCGCGATTTCGAGCGTGTGGGGACCGTCCTGCACCGAACGTTGATCGTCCGAGATTTTCGGGTCTTTGTTGATTGACTTGGTGTCCCACAGAAGGGAAACTACACGGGCATTGCCTTCGACTGCGGGAGTACGGACCGGGTCGGCACCAACGCGAGGAATATCGATCCCGGCACGGAACGTTCCGTCCACGGTCAGGGTCAGGTATTGCGCATCGCCAAGTGCGCTACGCGGAATCTGGATCCGCACCGTCTCGCGCACGGACGCGCCGTTCGCGGGACTTGCGATCCGGAACGGTACCTGTGCATATGCCGCACTCGCGGAGGTCGCAACTATCGCCACTGTTAAATATTTTGTAAAAAGCCGCATAAAACGTCTCGTATTCCTTTCGCGCCTATCCTGTCTCAGCGCGGACCTGCCGCCCCCACCGGACTATTTCCACCATCAACGATCTGCATCCCCTTCGGAAGCGCGAATCGCGCTTCCGTGATTTTCGGGTTGATTTTTATGTTCGTCACTGTAATCGTTCGTGATCCGCCTTCGTTGGCGATCAACGTTTTCAACGGGAGTTTGAATCCTGTTTTTTTCCCGACATAGATGGTCGTTCCGCTTTGTGCATCTTTAAATATGTCGGCAGGCATGCCATTTACGGTCGTCTCGCCGATTTTTTTCGCGGTCTTCAACTGCTCATTCGCCTGTGCAAACGCAACTTGCAATGCTTGTTCGACCCCGCCCTTGATATTTTGCTTCACTGCGGTCTGGTTTGCGGGAATGACGAAAAAGACGCCTTTTTCATTCGCCAGATACTGCACGTCGCCGGTCGCCGGGTCCGAATAATCCATCCGTGCCTTGTTCCCTTTTATTTCGACCCGAAAGGTTTGCGTTACCTTCGATCCGCCCTTCGGCGCGAGCACACTAGTTACGGTAAACGTAGCCGCATTCGCCAGGTTCGCCCGACTCACCTGCGGCACAAACGCTGTTTTCTGTGCGGTCGCCATGACCGGCGCGATCAGTGCCAATCCTAAGGCTATCGGAAGCCGCCAACCGTTTCGTATTATTTTCGTCACGCTACTATAAATCCCCTTTAATTGTTGTTTCTTTTCTTTGTCCTTCGCGGAAACACGTTTCCGCGAAGGACAAAGAAAAATCAAACACGTTCGTCATAGGAAGCAACAGCCGCAGCGGCTAACTCTTCCTCAGAAAACTCTTCGCGCCCGTTGTTGTAAGTGTCTATCAACGCCCGTGCCGTTTCCGCATCGGTGGCAAAAGCATAAAGATCGTACATCGAATTGAGCAACACCGAATGCATTCCGAGTGCTACTCCATTCTGATTACGCTCGCGCAGTATCGCGGTAATTCCTTCGGCTTGCAGAACCCCACGCAGGATCTCCGCTTCCGTTGCCTCGCCGACCGATTCGATCAAAACCAATTGTTCGTTATCCACAGTCATAATACGGTACCCAGGGTAGCAGTAGTTTCGGCTTTCATCCCGTGGCGCGTTTCGGTCTCGGGCGTCCTCTTTTCGGCTGGCTCACCCATGACTCCGCCGCCACGGTAATAATCACATCGGTCGGCGAGGGCGCAGACACCGCAGCGCGGCTTTTGCGCGACGCATACACGCCGTCCATGACGGATCATATGCACATGGAACGGGTACACGCGCTCCGGTGCAAGCAGGCTCTCCAGAGCATCGTGCGCCTTCGCCTCGCCGATACGCTTTTCGATCAACCCGAGACGATGCGAAACGCGGAAAACATGCGTGTCCACCGGAAGAACCGGACGGCAGAGGGAAAACATCATCACACATGCCATCGTTTTCGGACCGACGCCATGAAAGCCGAGCAGATATGCCTTGCCCTCTTCGGTCGACATATCGCGCAAAAAATCCAGGTTCGTCGCGCCGGTCTTTTCGTTGATTTCCCCGAGAACATTCTTGATGCGGGGAGCCTTCGCGTCAGCGAGACCGCCGGAGCGAATCGTATCCGCGATGGCACCGACCGGGGCTTCGCGCACCTCGTCCCATGTCGCGTATGCCTTACGCAGGTTATCGTAAGCACGCTCGCTGTTCTTATCGGAGGTGTGCTGGGATAGGATCGTCATCACGAGTGCACCGAGCGGTTCGCCGTGAGATCGCCATTCGAGCGTGCCATACTCCTCGTCGAGTCGGTCACAAACCCACGCGGCTTTTTCATGGAGCGGGGAGTCATTCACGGCATCCTGTCCGGGTGTCGTTGCCACCGCGTTTCGCTGTCCCATACGGCAACGATTATAGCGAAAATTGTCAGCGACTGTCAAGCGCATCCCAACAATGCGGTCTGTGATGCGCCAATTCGGTTCGCATCGCCAGCATTCCGTTTAGGCGATACCTTTCGGAGTATCTTTGTTATGAGCGAAACAAAACCTACCTATATGATCAGCGAGACGTTCGATCTCGCTCAAGACGGCTGCGATAATACCATTGACACTTTCCGCGATGAATGGGAATTCCTGTCCAACTTCTTTCCCGTTTCCGTAGAAATCGAAGGGATCATCTACCCGACGACCGAGCACGCATTCCAGGCGATGAAGACTCACGAAACCAGCGAGCGATATTCGGTGCGCGATTCGGCGACGCCAACAGTGGCGAAACGGAAGGGCAAGAAAGTGTCCCTGCGCGAAAACTGGGACACCGAGCGTTTCGTGGTGATGGAGCAAGTGTTGCGGGCGAAGTTCTCCGCGCCGCATTTGCGCGATAAACTATTGGCGACCGGGGACCGTATTTTGATCGAGGGGAATACGTGGCGAGACACCACGTGGGGCATGGTACGCGACAAAACCACGGGTCAGTGGCGCGGGCGAAACGAATTGGGGAAATTACTGATGCAATTGCGCGACGAACTACGGAACGAGTCAAACGACGGGACGCGAAGCGAGTCCGCCGCCAGCAGCGGCGCGGAACTGATCGGTCTCGCGCTACGAATGCGCGAGGTGGCCTATGCCCCGTACTCTCGCTACCATGTCGGGGCGGCGATACGCACCGGGAGCGGCGAGATATTTGGCGGATGCAATGTCGAAAACGCATCCTACGGCTTGTGCAACTGCGCGGAACGCACCGCTGTTTTCTCCGCCGTCGCCGCCGGGGAACGGGTCGTCACGGAGGTAGCCGTTGCGACGGACGATGGCGGTTCGCCCTGCGGGGCGTGTCGGCAGGTGCTCGCGGAGTTTGCCCCCCGCGACGGTTCGCCGCTGCGCATCGTACTACTAAATAAAATAGGTGTCGTGGTACGCGAGACGACAATAGCCGAATTGTTGCCGCTCGCATTCAACTTGCCGGCGTGAGCGAACCCGCACCGAAGTAGACCCCAAAATCGGATCGAAATTAAAGATCGGGTATCGAAACCAAAGGCTACAAATCGCGTTACTTAAAGCAGGAGAAAACAATACACCGTGTCCGTAGCCATGCCACATATCCAGACGAATGCACCGAAGCGGTCCAGGAACCCGCTTATCCGGTTCGTACAGAAGACCGTACGCACCATCAAACATAGCATCGAGGTGTCCAACTTCCTCCCGGACGGCACCAAGGATATTCGGGTGTACCTGAAATATCCCGGTTCCTCGACGGGAGGACGCTGGCTGGCACGATGGGGGTGGAAATATGCGACACACCGGTTAACCCGTGCCGGGCACTGGTTTTTCTACGCAACGTTGCTGCTCGCCATGTTTTCCAGTATCTCACTGGACATACAAACCTATATCCCGTTTCTGTATGCGATCTGCTTCTGGTTCGTCGCGACTGTTTTCGCGTTGATCTCCAAACCAAACGCGACGATCAAAGTCCGTCACGCTCCCGTGGTTTCGGTCGGGGAGTCGCTTGTCGTGGATGCGGAAGTGACCTCACTCCGAAAGGGCGGGATATTTCCGACACAGGACGTGAATCTCGTTCCCATAGGACTTCCCGCCGAAGTAGACGCGGTCCCGGCATCGGGTGTCGTCATCGGGACACTGGCACCCGGTGAGTCAGCACGGGTAAAAATTACGCTAAAGGCGAGCAAGCGCGGCGTGTTTACTCTGCCTGGTTATCGGATCGAGACCGACTTTCCGCTCGGCTTGCTGAATGCATACAATCGGATCGAAGCCCCTTCCCCACTCATGGTTTATCCCGCTTTTACGCCCTTACGTGAGTTTACTTTGCCATCCGGAACGGGCTGGCAGGAGGGCGGTGTCGCCATGCTCGCGAAACAGGGCGATTCGTTCGAGTATTGGGGAAATCGCGAATGGCGCGACGGAGACTCCCAACGCGATATTGACTGGCGGGCAACGGCACGGCTCGGCGGCGACGCGCCGATTGTACGCGAATGGCGCGAGGAGTACTTTTTTCGCGTCGGAATCGTTCTGGACACGCACCTCCCCCGCCCGGAAGGAAAGTGGCGCGGGATGTTATATGGTCCCCGTGCCTACGATCCGCCCAAGGTGTGGCGGGATGCCTTCGAGCGTGCGGTGTCTCTTTCCGCAGCTGTCGCGGATTATATGGCGCGAGAACAGTACATCATCGATATATTCGCCGCCGGTCCCACCATGCACCACCTGACCGTCGGGCGCGGTTCCGGGTACCGGGACGAGATCCTGAATATTCTGGCGGGCTTGGAAGACACGGGTAGCGAACCGATGTCTGCCATCGAACCGGAGTTGCTTTCCTCGGTTCATCGCTTGACGACGGTTATCTGCGTGTTTATGTCGTTCGATGAGAAGCGACGCGCTCTGGTCGAGCTTCTCCGCTCTACCGGCGTCGGGGTGAAGGTGATCCTGGTCCCACCACGCACGAAGGACGAGGATGAAGAGGACAACGGTCCCATAGGAGTTGTTGCCGCGCCAGAACCAGATACCGTGATCGTAGATGCCCGCACTTTCGCCTCGGGCGTTAATACTTTGTAGTCGTTTCTTTTGTTTTTGTCCTTCGCGGACGG
>JACMIS010000847.1 GCA_014381035.1 Armatimonadota bacterium | reverse complement strand
GAAGACCTTCTCCAACGATGCCGCCATCTCCTCGCGACTGACGCCGACGTTCGCGGGGCGAATGGTAATCACGTCGCCCGAAACGGTCACTTCAAGCGGGGTTTCCATTGTGATTCCGGTCGCTTCCATGAGCGGCTTTTCGATGACTATTGCTTGGCTGTTGCCATGTTTTTGTAAAGTGCGGGGCATTTTTCGTCTCCTGTTATCGTATGTACAATGTTACCACGAAATAGAGTTTCTGAACCGATTGCATGACAGTGAACCGGTGGACCGGCTGAAAGAGCAGGCGCAACTGGGAAACGTTCGGCGAAACCGGTCCGTAACCGTTTCTGAGGAAAACAGAATCATGAGTGACATGCCGAATACGACGCCGACTTTGTATGATTGGGCAGGAGGGATGCCTGCTTTTGAGCGGCTGACCGAGATTTTTTACAAGCGCGTTCTGGAAGACGAGTTGTTGCATCCGATTTTCACTCACATGGATCCGGATCATCCGCAACACGTCGCGCGGTTCGTTGCCGAAGTGTTTGGCGGACCGAAAACTTACAGTGAATCCCTCGGCGGGCACGATGGGATGGTCATGCATCATTTGAATAAATATTTGACCAATGCACAACGCCGACGGTGGATGACGCTTTTGATTGATTGCGCGGACGATGCCGGGTTGCCCGACGACCCGGAGTTTCGCTCGGCGTTCGTCGCGTATCTGGAGTGGGGATCGCGTCTTGCCGTTATCAACTCACAACCCGGCGTCATCGCGCCCGACGAAAAGACACCCATGCCGCAGTGGAACTGGGGGGCGGTCGGCGGTCCCTATCAGCCCGAATAGTCTTGTCGATATTCGCCTCTTACGCGTATAATCGTTTCATGGATACCATCGTTCACCGACTCAAGCCCGCGCCGGGACCGCTCGATAACCCGCTCAAAGGCTGGTGTGCCTACACCGATTCCGACCTGTATTTGCCGTACACGATGGTTTTTCGGTATGTATCCTGGCGCGAACTGGAACCCACCGAAGGCGACTACCGGTTCGCAGAATGGGAGCGCAAAGCGTGGGACGGGGACGCCAGGGCGACTGGAAAGCACGTCATTTTTCGGGTCTACATAGATTATCCCGGTCTCCTGCCTGGCTTGCCCGATTGGCTCAAAACCAAAGGCGTGAAAACGACGCCGTATGTCGCCAAAGAGTTGGAGGGGTACCAACCGGGCGCGGCGAAAGGGGAATCGCCGGATTACGAGAGCCCGGTCTTTGTCGCCGCTCTCGAGAAACTGATCGCGGCATTGGGCAAACGGTATGATACCCATCCCCGTGTCGCCTTTATCCAACTCGGGTTGCTCGGCTTCTGGGGCGAGTGGCATACATGGCCCATCGAGAAGTTGTTCGCGGAGTCGGCACCCGCGCAAATGCGGGTGATCGCAGCGTTCAAGTCGGCGTTCCCCAACAAGAAACTCATGGCGCGGTACGCGAAAGACGAGCCGGGAAAGCAGCCATGGCTCGGCTATCACGATGACTATTTTCCCGAGGACACGGGTGACGAAGAGAACTGGCATTTCCTGCGCGGAATGCGCGAAAGTGGGCGACTCGAAAACTGGCGCACGGCGGGGATTGGGGGCGAGATGATCCCGAACGCCGCCACAAAGTGGGTAGGCACCGACGCCGGGTTCGCCAAAACCAGGGCGATGATCGCCGCCGCGCATTTCTCGTGGGTCGGTCCGTACTCCCCGGCAATGGAAAAGCGGGCGAAAACGGACCCGGCGTTCCGCGCCCGGTGCGACCAACTGGTGCGGCAGATGGGCTATCAGTTCCGCCTGACCGAACTCGCTTTACCGAAGGTCGCACGCCAGGGGATGCCGATCTCACTGACGCTACGGGGGGCGAACACGGGCGTAGCACCGTTCTACTATCCGTGGCAGGCGCGGGTCGCGCTCCTCGCGGCGGACGGCGCGGTGGTGGACAGCGTCGCGCTACCGCGGCTCGACATCCGGAAATGGCAGCCGGGAAAATTTACCGTCGCCGACGCCCCGCGCTTCTCTGCGTCTCCGGGACGGTATCGCCTCGCCCTGGGGATCGTTGACCCGTGGACGAAACGCCCGGCGATACGGTTCGCGAACGAGGTCGTGACCACCAAAGACGGCTGGAATGTGCTGGCACCAGTGACGATTGTCTCGTAAAACGGAGGCATGGACAACGCGACAAAGCCTGACCTGATTATCCGAACCGTGACCGCCGGGGAAGCGGCGCACTACAACGACTTCTTCCGGGGCGGGGTACTCGCGCACCCAGAGTCATTCCGCGTCACGGCGGCGGATTTCGCGGACTCGCCGTTCGATCCGTCGCCATCTCCGGACGGGTTCACTCTGGTGGCGACGGCGAACAACGACGCCGAATGGCTCGGCGTGGTGAGTGTGGAGCGCGAACCGGGGCGGGCGAAGCGGCAGCATGTCGCGTGGCTGGTGCGGATGTATGTCGCCGGGTTCGCCGCCGGGCGCGGTCTCGGTCGCCGATTGGTGCGCACGGCAGTGGCGCGAAGCAAAAGCGACTTACACGGGGTCGAGCAGTTGAACCTGACCGTGCTCGCCGCCAACGAACCCGCTAAGCACCTCTACGCAAGCGAAGGCTTCGCGATGTTTGCGCACGAACCGGACGCTTTGCGCGGCGCGGACGGCGTTTATCAGGCGGAGGAGCAGATGCGCCTTTCTCTCAAAAGCGACGCCACCCGTTAAAAGATGCGGGTGGCATGGGGGAGTTTGCGCAAAACAAAATGACTCAGGAGAAAACTTCCCGCCAGTGACAACGCCGTCGCCACACCAAACTTCGCCAGCGAATCCCAACCCAGCGGTTTGAGAAGCAATTGCGCCGGAATGACCACGAAAATGTGGAGGAAATAAACGCCGTACGCGTTATCGCTGAGGAAACGCAGGAATGGCGAGATGTTGTCGGCGTACCGCCGAAATAAACCGAGCAGAGCGATCAGTAGCCCGATGCACGTGAACGCCTCGAACAACGAATACGTCACGTTCCGCCATGACGCGCCCCCGGTATCAAAAATGTCGAGGCTATGCCAGCCCGGAATCAACCGCCACAGCGTAAAGCCCGCCGCGGTTATCAGGGCGATACAACCCCAGAAACCCATGACGCGGTGGGATGCGATGGGGAGCCAATTGCCCCGATGTGCGGCAAGCCCTGCCAGAAAAAGGAACAGGTATTGCGGCGCGTGGGCGAGTTCGACGGGGAGAACACCGAGTAACATAACCCAGCGGTCCACCGGATACCAGACCCGCACTGCCGCTGTTGCCATGCCCAGGAGCAACGTGAACGAAAGCAAAGCGGCGTTGCCGGGCGGTTTGCCGCCAGTGGGTGTGACTCGCACCTGGGACCGGTAAATGCCGTATAGCAGCGAGAGCGCGAGCAAGTCAATCGCATACCACATGTGCGCGAACGTGAAGGATTTCGTCGCCGCCGTGAGTATCACGGCGATGAGGAGGGCGGGAACTCCCAGGCGAAGCAAGGGATCATGGGCGAAGAGGCGGAACCCCTTGCGGTCGTACGGGCGCGGCGTAAAGTAGCCGGAAACAAAAAAGAACGCCCCCATAAAGAAGATCGAATTGATCGTGATGAAGGGGGCGAGAAGCGGGGAGCGTTGCGACTCGCTCACGGGCCAGTCGCCGCCGGTCGGTCCGTACGCTTGCGCGACGTGGTGCGCGACGACGAGGACCGTGAGCCACACTTTCAGGTTATCCAGGTAGGAAGAGCGTGGCGTTGACGGCGACGTAGACATGCTTGTCTACTGGTTACGGATTATTTTGCGTAATGGTTTCCGCTTTCGGGGTAGCTTTCGGTTTGTAGCCGACCAGCTCCCGGTAGCCGCGCCCCGTGATCGCCGACCCGTCTTTAGCGGTCCCGGTCACGTCCACGACGCCTTCCCAGAACGCGGTGCCGATGCCGAGCGTGGGTATCGCCTGCGCGTCGAACGTCGGTGTGAACGTCAGCGTGTAGCCGATGTTTTTCATCGAAACGGCGAACAGATGGGGGAACGCGATGCCCGACTTCGGGTCGAGCCATTCGCCGCTCGGCGTGAACGTCACATCCTTATCCACGGTTTGCGTGCCGTCTGCGCGTAGCAGCGTCGCCTCCGCGCGTAGCACTCTACCGGTCGAATTATCCTTGACGCGATAAACGATCAGGTCCTCGCCGCTGCCGAGTTGCACCCCGAACCAATCCCAGCCGTTATCACCGACGACCCAGGAGCGACCCCACTGGCGATCCACCCAACCCGTGCCGGTGACGCTTTCGGTTTTGCTGCCGACGGTCAGCGTCCCGCGAACGGCGGGGCGGGTGAGAGAAACATAGAACATATCGTCGGGACTACCGAGTCCGGTCTTTCCTTCGCCGCCGACCAGCATCGCCGGGCGGGTCGCCTTCGGCTGGTCCAGGATTAGATTCACTGAAAACGCCGGGTCGGTCAGTTCCGCTTTCCACTTACGGGCGTCGTCCGCTTCCTGGGCGAACAGATATTTACGGTCGTCCATGGAGATGCTGAAACGCGGTCCGCCGGATTTGATCTGTGTTTCGCCCGCAGTGATACGGTGCGGCGCGGGCAACTGATCTTTTTGCAGGGCGGCGAGAAGCGGCATGATGCTTTTGTCGTCCGGGCGGCTCATCGCGACCAGCGGCAGGTACGACTTGAGCAGGGCGACATTCGCCTTATCCAGCACCGAGCCATCGGCGACGACCCGTTTTTCATCCAGGTCCGTGAGGGAGTAGATGAGATAATGCCCTTTTTTCGTCGGTTGCAAGCCGATACGGAAAAACGACCCGACCACGGCATAGTTTTTCCCGGATGCCGTTTTCAAAAACGCGTTGAAGTACCACCACTCGATAGCGGCGTTGGCGTCGTGCGCCCCGGCGTCCTGCGGGAACCCGATTTTCGTAGCAACCGATGGTTTTTGATTCGCGGTTTGCGGCTTGGTCGTTGTCTTTTTGGCGGCGACCGAACGCTTCGCGCTCGGCTTCGTGGTTTTTTGCAGCGGCGCGGCAAGTGTCGGTACGGTGAATGCGGTTACGGCGAGAACGGCGAGAGTTAGTTTCATAACGATATGGCTTCTTTGGTATTGTGGGCAAACCGATGCGCGACCGAATAAATACAACGTTAGTAACGCTAATTATCGCGGTTGTGTCTCCGCACAATATCTAATATATCTTCGCCGAATTTCGCGGCTTTCGCCGGACCGATGCCGGGAACATCCAACAGATCGAACTCGTTCGTCGGTTTCGTCGCGGCGATAGCGTGCAGGACTTTGTCGGCGAATATCACGAACGGCGGGACATTTTCCGCTTCCGCCTGTTCGCGCCGCCAAGATCGAAGCGTCTCGAAAAGAACAGGGTCCTCGTCGGAGTCATCAAAAGTTTTTGCCGACGCGTCGGAACGCGAAAGCGGGACTTTCTGTTTCGGCGTGGATGACGTCCGCCATTCTACGTCGCACTGTTCGTCCTGTACCGCGTCCCGTCCCGGCGTCGTCAGGTACAAGCGGCGGTACTCGTCGTTGTCATCGCGGGACAGGTATCCCTGTTCCACCAGCGCGTCGGCGAGCCGCTCCAATTCCGCTTTTTTGAGCATGGATAGGGCACCGAACATTCCCGACCGCTCCGGTCGAATCGGTGCGTCCGGTGTCCCGCGCAACGCCCGAACCAACCCCGACTTCCCGATTGCGAACGGCGACCGCCCCGCAGCAAGATCATGAATCAGAGTCAGTGCGGCAAGCGGCGGAGCAACAGAGGGGACAGGGGAAGGGGAATAAAGGGCAGCGGAAGAATCCGGAGTATTTCCAGTCCCCTGTCCTCTGTTCCCGACTCCCTTTTTCGGATCGCATATATCGCACTTCCCACACTTTATCTGGGTCCACTTGTCGCCGAAGTAACGGGCTATCTGCGCGTGGCGACACTTATTTTCTTTCGCGTAGGCGACCATCGCCTTTGCTTTTTCCGTCGCGCCTTCGACGCGCTCACGGAGCATCGCTTCCATGCGTGCTTTCACGTCCGGGGGAGTCGGCAGGATCTCAAACAACGGTTCCCGCCCGCCGAGAGCGCGGTAGGTAGTGTGTCCCGCATCCTGACAGCGCAGAATCGTCTCCTCAAGATCGCGTAGCGGGATGCCGGTCGCCTCCGCAAGTTCAAACGCGTCCCACTCGCCGCCTCCGCCGATCACTCCCGCGAAGCAATCCTGCCATTCGGCGACCGGTTCGACCTCCTCGAACTGTTGCGTATACTCGGGATAAATAGCGAAGCGGCGGGGAATATCGGCGTGGCGAGCGATCAAACCGACTTCCTCAAGCACGGGCAGCGTCGAGCGCACCCGCCCGGCGTCGCCGTTCATACTCTGGAACAGACTGTCCCAGGTCACGGTGCCAATCCGCGCCGTGCCGACGCTCACTTTCAGCGCGTTGTACACGCCTTGTAAGTCCGATAATTCCAGCGTGTCCTCGCGTGTCCGGCGTAACGCGTTCGTCGCGTCCGGCGCGGAATGGAGCAGGATACACTCGCTCGGCTCGCCGTCGCGCCCGGCGCGTCCCGCCTCCTGATAATAGTTTTCCAGCGTCCGCGACGGGTGATAATGCACTAAAAAACGGATGTCGGATTTGTCCACGCCCATTCCGAACGCCACCGTGGCCGCCATCACGCGCACGTCGCCGCGCATGAACCGGTCCTGCGCGGCGGCGCGCTCCTCGGACGGCAACCCGGCGTGATAGAAGCCCGCCTCGACGCCGTACCGTTTGAGCATCCGCGCGAGTTGCTCACACTTTTCCCGTGACGTCGCATAGACCAAGCCCGCCCCCGGTGTGTCGCGGCAGTATTCCAGGGTCGCCTGTAATTTCTCGTCCTCGTTGGCCACTTTGCGGCAAGTCAGGCGCAAGTTGTCACGGAACGTCGGGCGCAGAATCCGGTGGAGCGGACGTCCGACCTCTTTTTCGATGTCGTGCGCGACTTCCGGCGTTGCGGTCGCGGTCACGGCGAGCACAATGCGCGGGTTGAGCGCGGCAATCGCCTTGCCGACGGCGCGGTAATCGGGGCGGAAGTCGTGCCCCCATTGCGAAATACAGTGCGCCTCGTCGATTACCACCATCGCGATATTCGCGCGGCGCAGGGCGTGTAAAAACGTCGGCTGGCGCAGTCGTTCCGGCGCGGCGTACACCAGTTTCAAGCGTCCGGCTTTCACCATCGACAACCGACGCCCGACTTCCCCGGGGTCGAGGGACGAGTTAATCAGCGTGGTACGTTCGGCGACCGGCGGGGGCAGGTTTTCCGCCTGGTCTTTCATCAAGGCGATCAGCGGCGACAGAATCAGCGTCGCGCCCTCGGTGAGCATCGCGGGGAACTGGTACGTGACGGATTTGCCGCCGCCAGTCGGCAGGATGGCGAGCGTGTCGCGCCCGTTCAGAACTCCCTCGACGATCTCGCGCTGACCGGGGCGGAAATCGGCGTGTCCGAAAAGGCGGGAAAACTCGGCTTGAAGCGCGTCGGGGGAAAGCGTTGCCATGCTACGTTTAGTATAGCACGACGCGGGAATCGCCGCGTCCGCATTTATTTTCGCCCTGCGGGAAAGTTCGCGCTGTTGCGGCAAAACGACGCCGGATTTGTGATGTCGCGACTGGCTTGATGCAGTAAAATGTTTCCATGAGCACCGCCGTTCTTGAACCCGCTATTCGCACCTCCGATAGTCACGCGCCTGCGGCAAACCCTGTTACTGCCGCCGAATGCCTCGCCTCCGACAGCGCGGCAGAACGACGCAATGAATTAATCGAAGGAGTAATTGTCGAAATGGCAGGCGCAAGCTGCATTCATGTCTTGATAGCGGGCAACATTGTACAGTAACTTAAAAATCAAACCGCCAGTCGTGATTGCGACGTTTTCTTTAGCGACACCCGCGTCCGAGCGACCGGCTATTATTATCCTGATGTCGGCGTCGTTTGCGGCGAATATTTGGTGGACAACATGCACCCCGATACGCTCACCAACCCCACCGTGCTGATCGAAGTGCTGTCGGATTCTACGGAACATGTGGATCGCGGTATCAAACTGCGCTATTATCGCCGCCTACCTTCCCTGCGTGCGTACCTCCTCGTGACGCAGGATTATCCCCTTGTAGAGCGGTATGAACGCGGCGGCGAAGGCGGCGACTGGCGGCTGATCGAAACCGAAGGGTTGACTGGTGCGGTCGAACTCGCCGCGATTGGTTGCCGCCTGCCGATGGAGGCGATCTACCGCCGCGTGCCGCTTCCCGACCCGGCGTCCGAGGCTACCGAACCCGCCGCCACGAGCTGATTCACGCAATGG
Source organism: Armatimonadota bacterium (assembly GCA_014381035.1). The sequence continues at coordinate 1,429 of JACMIS010000847.1, read as the reverse complement.
TTTAAGTGTCATAAAGACGATGCGCTTCCGCCTCATGTCCGCTTCCGTCAGGGTTCAACAACGTTGTTTTCTGGGCATAGTAAGGTAACAATCTTTTCTACGGGAAGACACGCAAAATGGGAATCATTGACACGCTTTTAGGACGTAACGAGCCGCAAGCCGCGCCCGCACCGCCGCCGGTGGTGCAGCCGACGATCAACGCGAACGCGCGGGGCACGGCGAATGCGAACCCCCCGAGCAGCGACGCGCAAGCCGTCGCCCGCTATCGCTACATGCTGCAAACCGCACCGCCGGAAACGCTGGAGCAGGCACACACCGAAGCGTTCGCCCGCCTGACGCCCGAGCAGCGCCGTCTCGCCCTGCAACAACTCGCCAACGTGGTGCCGGAGGACGAACGCGCTGCGCTACAGGACGACCCGCAAAGCATGGCGCGGGCGGCGACGCGCGCCGAAGTCCGACAACCTGGCGTTCTGGAGCGGACGTTCGGCGGGGGCGGTATGGGAATGGGCGGTGGCATGATGGGTGGTGGCGGCATGGGTATGGGCGGGTTGCTCGCGGGCGGACTCCTCACCAGTATCGCCGGTAGTTTCATCGGCTCGTCCATCGCGCACTCGTTCTTCGACCAACCGGACGTGACCAATAATTTCTATGAATCGAACCCGGATATGGCGGGCAACAGTGCGGAAAACATGTCGGCGGACAGCGACGGGGCGTATGCGTCGAACGACGGAACCGGTGCAGGTTATGTCGAAGCGGATACGCCCCACGCCGATGCGGGAACCGGACAGGGTTTCGAAACCTCAGATCTGGGCGGAGGCGATGCCGATTTCGGAGGGGGAGACTTTGGCGGCGATTTCGGCGGCGATGTTTGACGCTCCTGACCCGGCACCAAGAACGAGAAAACCCGGCGGGACCATGGTCCCGCCGGTGTGTAGGATTATCTTAGTAGCGGTAAGTATCGCTCTTATAGGGTCCTTGTTGCGTGACACCGATGTAGTCGGCTTGCTCGGGGGTCAGTTCGGTCAGCATCGCGCCCAGTTTCGCGAGTTGCAACCGCGCCACTTTTTCGTCCAGGTGCTTGGGCAGGACATAGACCTGACCGACCTCGTACTTATCCGGGTGCTGCCACAGCTCCATCTGCGCGAGTACCTGGTTGGCGAATGACGAACTCATGACATACGACGGGTGTCCCGTACCGCAACCCAGATTGACCAGCCGTCCCTTCGCCAGAAGAATAATCCGCTTGCCGTCGGGCCAGATGATATGGTCTACCTGCGGCTTGATTTCCTCCCATTGAAGGTCCACGAGACCCGCTACGTCTATCTCATTGTCGAAATGACCGATGTTGCAGACGATGGCTTGATCCTTCATCTGGTCCATATGGGCACGCGTGATGACGTTTTTGTTGCCGGTGGTGGTAACGAAAATG
>JACMIS010000113.1 GCA_014381035.1 Armatimonadota bacterium | reverse complement strand
GCCCCAGCCCCGCGTGCAACCGCCCACCCCACTGGACCAACCCGACGCCGGTCGCGAACGATGGCGCGGCGACGGATTCCCCCAACCCGCCGACGCCGCCGGGAAATCCGATCCGCACCGGTAAGCCGGTAATCTCGCCCGCCAGATCGCGTGCCCCGGCGAGCATCGCCCCGCCACCGGACACGACAACGCCCGCCGGAAGCCGGGACGCGAAGTTCGACCGGTTGATCTCGGCTTTCACCATCGTGAACAGTTCGTGCATTCGCGGCTCGATGATCTCGGCGAGCAGCTGTGCCTTCTCGGTGATCTCTTCGTCGGAGCCGACATGGCGGTAATTGAAGGTCGCCCCGGTCATCAGCCCGTTTAGTTGCGTCGTGCCGTGCTCTAACTTGACCCGCTCGGCTTCCTCCAGCGACGCACGAAGTCCGGCGGCGATGTCACGGGTGACATACACGCCACCGACCGGGACCACGCCGGACCAGCAAATGTCGCCATTCTGGAAGATCGCGATGTCGGAAGTCCCGCCGCCGATGTCCACCAGCGCGACGCCGAGATCTTTCTCGGCGTTCATCAGTACCGAATCCGCGGTCGCAATCGGTTCGAGCACCATGTCCTCGATCTGCAATCCGGCACGTTCGACGCAGGTGGCGACATTCCGCAGAAAGGTGGTCGCTCCAGTAACAATGTGCGTCTCGACTTCGAGGCGTGTCCCGCTCATCCCCACCGGGGAGCGGATGCCGTTCTGCCCGTCAAGCGTGAAGCCACGGGGTATGGCGTGGATGATGTCGCGGTCCGGGGGGAGCACGATAACGCGGGCGTTTTCCATCACCCGCGCCACGTCTTCGTCGGTGACCTGCCGGTCGGGATGGGTGATCGCGATAACGCCTTTCGAGTTGACCGACGCGATGTGTTCGCCCGTGACCCCGACGACCACGGAATGAACCTCCGCGCCCGCCATCCGTTGCGCCTTGTCGCGGGACTCCAGGATCGCCCCGACCGTGCGCTCGATGTCCACGATGACGCCGCGCCGCAACCCCTGCGAGGGAGCGGTGCCGACGCCGAGAATATTCACACGCCCCCCCTCGTGCGCCACCTCCGCAATGATGGTAGCCACTTTCGTCGTGCCGATGTCCAACCCTACAACGATGTCACCTTTCGGCATAGTGGTCAGTGGTTAGTGACCAGTGACCAGTGACGGCGATGTATCGCACTAACCACTGACCACTGGTCACTAGCCACTACTCTCCTTCCGTGCCATTTGCGACTGCGTCAGGAAGTAGCGGCGCAACAGTGACAGGTTGGTGAAGACGCGCCAGCCCATGACCACGATAGCGGCGAGGTACAGGTCTACCCCGATGCGGTCTCCGGCATACGCGAGCAGCCCGGCGAGGAGCGAGTTGATAAAGAATCCGGACAGGAAAATATCGCGGTGGAACTTGCCCTCGACGCCGGCACGGACCCCGCCGCAGATCGCGTCCATGCACGATAGCGCGGCGAGGCTGAAGTACGGCGCGGCGGTCGGCGGGATGGTGTACGGAAAAAACAACGAGCCGAGCGCGAACCCGACGATGCTACAAACAACCGGAACAAGAACCAGCCACATTTCTTTACGCCAGGTCATTGTTTGTTCTCCTTGTTCGGCAACGCATTGCTCGGTGCCGCGCTTGTGTTCGGTGCATCGCCGCTGACCGGGTCGGGAACGTTATCGGTCGCGGTCTCGGAAGCGCGTTGTGCTTGCTCGGCTTTTTTGTCGGTTGCGATCTGCGACCAGCGAAGCGGGGTCGCACCGGAATACGCCGGAAGTGTCAGAGCCTTGGATTTCTCGATACCGAACATGGACGGGTCGGTCATCGCATACTGGTCCTTGACGCCCCCCGGCATCGTGAACCCGGAGAACATCGCTTCCGGATCGCCGACCGCGCGGATCCTCACCGGCGAACCTGAAGTCGGTACCGCGTTCACCTGCACCACGGGACCGACGCAACGAATTGCCGTAGAGGCCACGACGCGCTGATCGTTGATCGAAATCGCTTCCGCGCCCGCCGCCCGCAATTCGTTCACCACGGTCTGAATATCCGCGTCGTGGATATGGTAACCGTTCGTCCACTGGATGTACTCTTCCTCGCTCATATCGCTCGGCTTCGAGGGAACTTTGCGGGCGTCGCGCAGTGTGACCGTCACGCCGGGACCGGTCACGGCGACGATTCCTGCCATTACCTTCGACTTTTGCAGGTCGGCGTACAGGAGTTTTTCGTTGTCGGTTTCTTTCGCGGCGGCAGCCTGATACTTGGAAAGCGAGGATTGCAGGTCACCGATCTGCTTCTTTTGCTCGGAAACAGTGGCGCGCATCTCGCTATAGGCACCGAATACCTGTTGCGGTCGGGCACCGATCAAGCCCTCGCCGCGAATCCGGTCCTGCGTGCGAAGCGAGGCGGCGGCAAGTACGCCGAAGATTACCGACAGGGCGGCAATAGACGGAACCCAGGGATCACTACGTGAGGGGGCGGAAAAAACACTCATCGGGCGCGGCTTCCATTCAGGTTCGATTGAACAAGCGTCAGGGCATTTCGGGTTCGCCGTCGGTCGTCTGTTCACTCTCTTCGCGTGGCACTAAAGCCGGGGCATCGTAGGCGTACAGGTTCACTTTAGCGATTTGGGTGGGAGCGGAGCCGCGCAGGTCCGTCCGCTTCGATAAAAGAAGCGAAAGCGTGCCTAATTTTTCGTTTAAATCCATTCCAGGTCCGAGAAGAACCGTCATTCCACCCGCTCTATTTAAGCACAATTTACCCGCATTATCAATCGTGACTTTTTCCACCGGGAAATTCACCCCTTGCTCTTTTGCCCACGTCAGGCACGCGCCCACATCGGATAAACCGGGCGCGGCGCAGGCCTTTCCGAGGAGCGGTTTCACTGCCGGTTTACCGGCCGCCTCGCCGCGTGTCGCGACCGAAACCAGCGGCAGATTTGCTTCCGGCATTCCGTCGAACACGCGGAACGGCACCCGATTTTTATCGAGCGTGTACCACTTGCCCGGCTCGGAGTCGAACTTCACGGCTGCGAACGGTTGCCGCTCGGTCACGACTACGGAAAGCCCGTCGGGATAACGCGGTTCGATAGTCACGGTTTCCACGGTCGGCTCGGCACGAACCGCTTGTAGTAACTGCCCTTTTTTGTAAAGCAGTTCCAGCAGATTGGTGTCCGGTGCGATGGCGAGCCGCTTCGCCAACCGCTCGGTCGGGACCGTGACGTTGCCCGCGACGGCGACGGTTTTGATCCGCAAGAGCGGCGAGAACATCAGCGCGGCAACGACTTCGATCCCCAGACTCACGAGCGCAGTATTCAGGAGCAGTTTCGCCCAGTTGATACGCTTGCGGTTTTGGCGGCTCTTTTCGCGTTGCCGTTTCGCCGTCGCCGCGCCGGAGCGAAACGGTGCCATAGTTGCTGCCTTACCTGTCTTCGATTCGGGACGCTGGACGCCGACGACGGTCCGGTGCAGGACCGTCTCCGGTCGCCCGACATGCGCGGCGTGCAGGTGCGACAGGTGCCCACGCTGTCGTTCGGACAGGGGGCGCGGTCCGGCGTCGGGCTTGGACGCGGGCTTGATGGTTTTGGTTCGTCGGTTATCGCGGGCGTTCATCCGTTGGTCCTTAGTTTTTGTCCTGCGCGGACTGCGCCAACCTTACGTTGGATCGTTGTAACCTGCGGTGCTATTTTTCCTGGGCTAGTTTGATCAGGTGGTTGAGTAGATCGGAAAATGGGATACCTCCCGCTTGCGCTGCTTTGGGTAAGAGCGATGTTTCCGTCATGCCGGGAATCGTGTTGGTTT
>JACMIS010000846.1 GCA_014381035.1 Armatimonadota bacterium | reverse complement strand
CGCAATCGGTGCGTCGGCTCGGCGCGACCGACTACCTGGTCGCGGACACCGGCAACAACCGTGTGGTGCGCATTGACCGGGGCGGAATCCTGCGCTGGAGTGTCGACCGGTTGAACGATCCTTACGGGATTCTCGCCCCCGGCGATCCGGAGACACTAAACGCTCCGACCGACGTACTGACACGACAACTATCGTCTTTTAATGCTGGCGGAGTTCGCGTCGGGTTTGAGACCCACTATCTGATCGCTGATTCGGGTAACGGACGGATCGTGGATGTGGTGGACTACTTCGACCTGAACGGGCAACCCCGGATTCCGGTCGGAACCGGAGCATCTACCGGCGTGGTCGTGTGGACGACCCGCACGAAAAGCCAGAGTGGCGAAAACCTGTCGTACCACAACCTGCAACTGATCGCGGGGCGTGATGGGGCACTCGCTGGAAAACCGATCCTGGTGGCGTCGGTAAGCAACTCCGGGGTCGCCTCGGTGAACAATAACGATGCCTCCAACACATCGGGCGGCTCGCTCGTGCAACTGGACTATAACCCGTACAACACCGGGTTTGTTCTGGTGGATCCCGCAACCGGGGTGTTTAACCAGGTCAAGTATTACTGGGCGCAAGCCGCTGGGACGACGCAGGTTTATAACCCGGCGACCGCTACGATCCCCGAACCGGCGACGAACGGCAAGCCGCTACTCGCTATCAACGAGCTACGGTTTAAAAACGGCGGGAATGTTTCGGCGGTGAAGCGACTGAACGCGGCAACCTACTTCGAGCAGATCCCGCTGAATATAGCAGGGACTCCCGCACCGGAATCGGTTTACCTGATCGTGGACGCGGACGGTGTTTATGCCTGTATCGTGCAGGTGGATGTTGCCACCGGGAAGTCGTTTTTCGACGTGCTGTGGCGATTCGGGCAGGAAGACTATGACCGCATCAACGGTGGAACTCCTTTGGGAGGCAGATTCTATGGTGCCGCCGCGCCTGTCGCACCGCTGAGGAATAACGCCCTGCCGCGATTCTCGCCGTCGTCCGTAAAGCGACTGGCAAACGGGCATTTCCTGATTACCAATAGTGCCTCCGGTGCGTCGGCACTGTTCGAGTCGGGGCAGTTCCTTGGCGAGGTCTTCGAAGTGTCCTTGCCGCCTGTGGTTGGCACGTCCATCTTCGATGTAGATGCGACGAGCGGCGTGGTCAATAACACGGTCGGTGCCGGTGCGCTATTCGAGAAATTCTCGGCACCAAGCATTGAGCGCGGAGCCGATGCGTTCGGAACCAACCCGCGCCGATTGAACAAACAACAAATGGGTCGTGACACAAATGGTGCGCCAGTGACGGAACAACCGCGCAGTGCCGACCGTCTGTAATCTATCTACTACCGCTTCCGGCACGAAATTAAACGTGCCGGAAGCAGATATGCGTATTTCGTAACCAACGATGCAATCTCGGATTATTTCTAACATTATTTCTTCACGCCCGTCCTCCCGCAAATCCCGATTTGACTGGTGCCGTGGTGTGCTTTCGCTTGTCGCACTCCTTGCCCTCGCCGTTTCCGGCGAAATGGCAGGAGCGCAGGTGACCAACCCCGCGCCGCCTACGGAGAACCCGTCGCAAAAGAACCCCGCGCCCCGAGCGGGAGGCGACGCGCAAAACCGCAACCGCGCCCACGACGACAAATACTGGGGCATTGGGGACAGCAACCGGCGATGGTTCGAGGTGCCGTTCTCGCGCATCCCTGATCCGGGTGCCGTGGCACGGGGCAACGGCTATCTGGTCGCCGACGGATGGCAGTTTCCGCAACCGCGCCCCGGCGACACGTCGCGAACCGTCCTCGATTTCGGGAACGATCCCGCCGCGACCCTTCCCCTTACCGGGGCACTGCCTGTCGGACTGGGTGTGCGGTATTTCGCCGCGCCGTGGGCTACCGTGACGGGACCCTCCACAAATGCAATCAATGATGATCCTGCTGTTGGAGACGAGTACCAGCGAGCACCTGCCGTAGCGCGCCTGGCGACGGCGATCCCGGCGAACACGCTTATCGGTCCCGCTCCGTATCCGGACAATACTGTCAAGTGGTTCCCGAACGTGCCGGGGGACGCCGGCATCCTGCGCCGGTTTACGATCCGGGTGTATTTGCCGACGCCGGAACCGCTCCCGACAGATGGTACTCTCGCGGCGGAAACCCGCGTCGAGGATGCCCGATACGTCGTTTACTATCAGGTGCGTGTCGGTGGTGTTCTGGAAACACGCTCACGTACTCTGCTTCGTTCCCAGAGTGGTGCCGGGTGGGTGACACTCAGCGACGGCAACAACCAACCGATTCTTTTCCCGATGGCGACCGAGGCGACGGGCTTGACCGGTGCGGACCGACCCCGTGTCGAACTCGACAACACAACGCAGGGCGATGCCGGACAACGATTCGTT
>JACMIS010000112.1 GCA_014381035.1 Armatimonadota bacterium | reverse complement strand
GAGGGCATCTATGTTTATCGTGTTGTGTCCGTCGGCATAATGAACACGACTATCCTTAGCGGAATGTTAGCCTGCTTCCCCAAAATGCCCCGTGAAATTTTCGCCGGTGCAATGATGAGAAATGACGCGGTATAACGGGTTATGGACGACGGATTGCGGGCACGAATCGAGCAACGGATACGTGAGCGGTCGACGCTAAGCAATGCTGACAGCGAATCCCGCATCATTACGCAGTTTCGGGAGTAGGGGCTTACGGAGCGAGCCGACGAAACCCTGCGGATGTTTCAGGCGATCAAGGCACAGCGCGTTGAGGAGGAAGTCGCGCGTACTCTACTGTTCGCACTGGAGACAGCAGAACGCGACGGCGTGACCGACCGGCTTTCCGACGATCAGTATGACGAAGCGGGACTGCAAGCGGCAAAACGTCATATGAACGAGACCTTGCAGGCATTTGAAGCCCGTTTACAAAATGCGCCGAATATGTCGCCGCAGGAGCACGGACCCGCGGGACGTTTTCTCGCCATGTCGAAATCGTACGAACAGATGATGTCCGAGCGTTTTACAGACGTGAAAAACATTGCCGAGGCGGACTTAGAGGAAACGGCACGGATCATTGCCGACGGCCTCGGTAAACTGTCAGATCATAGCGATGGTTGAGTGAATCGTGGATCTACCATTTACCGAAAACGGGTAAACTAAAGCGGGAGGGAAGCCGATGTTCTTCACGTTGATCATTGATGACGAAATGGCGAATGGGTTCGTGCGTCTTCGTTTGCCGGATATGACGCCGGAAAAGTTCTGGCTTTTTGCCAGACAGAACGAGGGATTGAAGACCGAGATGACTACGGATGGTGAACTGATCGCTTATTCCCCTACCGGCGGGAGTACCGGCTACAGCAACACGAAGTTTACCCGTTTCATTGACGAGTGGGCGGAAGCGGATGGCACTGGTGTTGTGTTCGACTCCTCGACGCTGTTTATCCTGCCGAACGGGGCGCGGCGTTCCCCGGACGCCGCATGGGTGACGAACACGCGATGGAACGCACTCTCGGCGGACGATCAGGATAAGCCGGTTCCCCTTGCGCCCGACTTCGCGCTCGAAATCCTGTCACCGACGGACTCGCTGACAGAGACACAAACAAAAATGGAAGAGTACAAGGCGAACGGCGTCCGTCTTGGCTGGCTTGTAGATCCGAAAACCCGTAAGGTGTACGTATATCGCCCTGGTACAGCGGAAGCGGAAGTATTGGACGACCCTCAGACCGTTCCCGGCGATCCGGAGTTGCCTGGGTTTATGCTCGATATGAATCGTGTCTTTCCGCGCCGTGCGCCACGCTCCTGAGGAAATATAATGTCTTTGCTCCGTCTGGAAAACTATATATTCGCGCAGATCGAGAATCAGTTTCGCCTGTACGAAGTCCTGCCCGAGGGCTTCGCGTGGCACATAGATATGACCGAGGAACTGCTGACGTTTTACGACCCGGCTACCGAAAAAATCGCACTCAAATGCCCTTTTCAACTTGTCGGTAGCAAGGCGACCGCGCCGCAGACCTTCTTGTGGGCGTGGGCAAACACCGAGAGTAATCTTCCCGCCGCCGTTTTAGAACACGTTCGCAAACTGAAGTCCGTCGCGGAAACGGAAGGCAAAGGCGAGCCATTTACGAGCGACCAGGCGTTCGCGTTGCCTTACGACGAGTTTGGTATGGAAATGTCGGTGCTGTGCGCGGGTGTCGGCGGCGGGTTCTGCACATATGCCTGCGGCTATGACGGCGGAGTGCTTTACACCGTCGTGGAAACCGTGCCGCAAGCGAAAGCGTTGCCGCCCGACCCTCTCCGGACGATTCGCGCTATCACGACCGGGATTTCCGCGGTATCGTTCGACCACAAAGAGGCAGTTCGGGCATATCTCGGCGAACCGAGTGCGGATGGCGTGTACGCGAAAGCCGGAATCAAGGTCGCGTTCGACGAACAGGGTCGGATCGGCGAAATGTCGGCAGTGCTGGAGCCACCGAAGAGATCGGCATCGCCGCTCGACTCCCTCAAGCGACTTTTCGGGCGGTGAGGCTCACCGGTTCACTACGCCTTCTTCATGAAGCGGAGGGTCAGCATAGATTTCGGCGGCATTTCCACGGTCTGACCGGGCGGAACGGAACCGATGCTGTGCCAGTGTTCGCCCGCGTCGCCTTCGGTAGAACGGTACGCTTCCACGGCAGGCATACGGTCGTAGCCCGTGCCAACGGTCGTTATAATCACCTTTTGCGGCGTGTCAGTCGGGTTGACGGCGACGGTCACCAGGGCAGTGCCCGCCGGGCTGCGATACGCCGACAGTTTTACTGCCGGGTCGGAAATGGTTGCGTCCACACGCCGCCAGCCCTCGCCGACGAAATACGAGAAATGCTTCATCGCCCAGAACCGGTCGTGGCGGCGGATCTCTTTGCCACCGTCGAGGCTGAATGAAACGAGCATCGAACTGGACGGATCGTATTTGCGAGTCAGCACCCAGACGAGATAGGCACTGTTCTCCCCCGTCGTCAGCGACTCGTGCATAATGTTCCCTAATTTGGTTAAGGTATCGCCTTCGATATACTCCGTCTGGAAAAGCGGCTTATCCATCCCGGCGTTCGGATCATGCTAGGTCTCTTTGCGACTGCAACGTGCAGTGCTACCGCGGACGACTATATCAGTGACCGGCACGGCGACGCGGCACGCCTCGGCAGGCTCTCCCGCCATGAGGCGGAGTAAGGAACGAACCGCTTCCTGACCGATCTTATGCACCGGCACCGCGACACTGGTGAGAGGAACAATGGCGTCGCGTGCCTCTACCGAATCATCTATCCCTACTACGGAGAGATTCTCCGGTACCGACAGCCCGATGGCAATCGCTGCGCCGACTACGGCGGCGGCAAGCACGTCATTGGCGCAGAGAACGGCGGTGGGCGGATCGGGAAGTGCTTGCCACGCCATCACGATGCTCACCGCCTTATGTGCGGCATCACGCCAGGAGTCGGCATAACCGATGAGTGCGGGATCGTAATATCCTGCGGCTTGCATCTGGGACGTGTACGCCGATAGACGCAGTAAAGCGATGTCGTCTGCCTTTTTCCGGATCGTATCGGCGTCGGGGTTGGGGATTACCGGACCGGCAAGATGAGCGATACGCCGATGCCCGAATCCGAATAGGTGATCCAGTGCCAGACGGACGGTTTGCTCTTCGTCGGCAAAGGCCGTCCCGCACCCGTCCGGCAGATCGCGGGAGCGTGTTAGGACTACTGCCGGCAACCCCGCCCGCAGTACCTTCTGGGCACGGGCATCGTCCAGACCGTGAAACAGTAAACCGTCCACTCGCCCATCCAGGAATGCATCGGAGTTGGTTCCGCCGCGCACCGACAACGGGTAGTGCAACAACGAATAATCAACGGCATCGGTTTCGCGAACGATCCCGCGCCACAATTGCTCGAAGAATAGGTTGCCGAAACGCAACTCGGGGTCGAGGGGGCTGTATAAACAAACGCCGATAGTACGCGTCTCTCCTTGACGTAGACCACGCGTGAGCGAGTTAGGTGTATACTGAAGTTCGGCGATAGCCATACGTATGCGTTTGGCAGTTTCGGCGGCGCAAACGTCCTCACGACCATTCATGAGATAGGATACGGTCGTGGTAGAGACGCCAGCCAGTCGTGCTACATCTTTGATGCTTGATTTACGGTATGCGCGGGTTGCCATTGTTGTTCGTTCAACAGGACGCTTCACTGAAATCATTCAGTGAAACATTTCATCAATCGGATGATATAGTAATTTTCCTTTCCTGTCAAGAGACAATCAGAACTGCCCGAGTCACCGACGGACGCGCGGCGACGCGTTCGCGTCGGACCTCGTTCCGCCAACGGAGCCGCACCCATCCATCGAACATTGGTTGAAATATCTGAAAAGTTTTCCGCGCATCGGGCAGGACATTCCCACGATTAGCGCGAAACGTAATACAATGCAGTTTTGTGGCGCGGTTGTTACTCGTTTAACAAAGACAAATTCCGCGCTTTTTGATGAGGAAAACAGATGATTAAAGTAGCGATGATCGGCGCGGGAAGCGTCGTTTTCAGCAAGAATCTTACCGGCGACCTGCTATAGTTACCGGAGTTCAAGGACGCCACGTTCTCGTATATGGATATTGACGAGGATCGCCTCCATGTCGGCGCGGCATTGTGCGAGAAGGTCGGCAAAACGCTCGGCGCGAGCCCGACGATTGAAGCGACTACCGACCGGCGCAAGGCACTTGCGGGCGCGGATTTCGTGATCAACATGGTGCAGATCGGCGGCTTCGATTCCACGCTCGTTGATTTCGAGATTCCGCGCAAGTACGGTTTGAACTTCACCATCGCCGACACCACCGGACCCGGCGGGCTTTTCCGCGCCCTGCGAACGTATCCGATGCTTTCCGGCTTGGTGTCGGACATGATGGACGTTTGCCCGAACGCCGTCCTGCTCAACTACTCTAATCCAATGAGCATGAACATGCAGACGATCACGCGCACGTCCAATATCCAGGCGGTCGGTCTGTGCCACTCGGTGCAGGGCACACTCAACGAATTGATGCGGTATATCGGCGAGAACCCGGACGAAATTACGTTCATCTGCGCCGGGATCAACCACATGGCGTTCTATCAGAAGTTGGAAAAGCGTGGCCAGGACCTGTACCCACGCCTGTTCGAAATCGCGGACGAAAAGATCGCGTCGAACCAGAACGCGGTGCGCTTCGAGTTGATGAAGCGGCTCGGCTATTATGTTACCGAATCGTCGGAGCACAACGCCGAATATAACTCGTTCTTTATCCCGCACGGACCGGAACAGGTCGCGAAGTTCGGGGTGCCGATTGACGAATATCTGCGCCGCTGCGACGGCATCGTGGACGAGTTCGAGCGTCTGAAAATCTTCAGCAAATCCGACGAACCGATGGCGTTCCACAAGTCGCACGAGTACGGATCGATCATCATAGACTCCATCGTCAACGGCAAACCGAGCGTGGTATACGGCAACATGCCGAACAACGGCGCGATCTCGAACCTGCCGAACGATGCGATTGCCGAAGTGCCGACCTTGGTGGACCGCGCCGGACTGCAATTCACGACCGTCGGCGCACTCGACCCGCAACTGATCGGCTATATGATGCCGCACGTGATCCAGCACGAGTTGTTCATTCGTGCCGCAATAGAAGGTCGCCGCGACCACGTGTATCAGGCATGTATGAACGATCCCCTGACCGCCGCGACCCTGTCGCTGGACCAGATCGTGGAAATGTGCGACGAACTGATCGTCGGACACGGGTTCGAGAAAGACGGCGGCTTCCTGCCCGACCTGGACGCGAAGAAGACTCGGGTTCCGGGTTCCGGAAAATCGTTCAACCCGCCGACGCCGAAAGAGTTACGCGCCTCGTGGGACGCCGCGCAAAAAGCCGGACACGAGGACGCTATTTTGCACTGGAAAGTGCTCGGCGCATTCGCGTCCGGCGAGAACGGTATCTCGACCGCGTTCGTCCCGGAGAACATTGACGAGTCGGTTCTTTCGACCGGCACGCCGCCGGAGGGCAACGAATGGAAAACCGGGGTCGCGGACAAGCGTGGCTTCGTGAACCTTCGCAAAACGGCGGGCAATGTTTCTTTCGCCACGGCGTATGCCTATACCGAGATCGAGGCGATCCACTCCCGCGAAACGGTGCTGAAATATTTAGCGGACGACGGCATCAAAATCTGGCTCAACGGCACGGAAATCCAGAACGACGACGTGCTATCGAAACATGAGGGCGAGACCGCCGTGTACTTGAAAGAGGGCATCAACCGACTCCTACTCAAAGTCACCCGTGGCGAGGGCGGCGACTGGGGCTTCGCCGTATCGGTACCGAAGGCGAACTTCTAAGTTAGGCGGTTGGGTGATTGGGTTGTTAGATGGTCAGGAAAATGAACCGCCTAACAACCCAGCCACCTAACCACCTGTCAACCTACTCCCTTGACACGCGCCTTTCGTCGTGCTACTCTCAATGCGCTACCGCAATGTCCGCGCCTTCCAACCCACCACCTGCCAATAATGCGCCTCGCGCCTCCGCGTACGCGGGCTTCTTCCTGTTCTTAGTGGGGATGGCAATGATCGCATTCGTTTTCAGCTATGCGAACACACTGCTATCGGCTGCACCACCTGCCGTTCCGCAACTGGGTACGGGAGAGAATGCCGCTACGGAAGCCGGTCTGAAATTAGGGACCTCTGTAATCGGTCTGCTACAGAAACTTCTGATTTTGCTCGTGATGAGCATCGTAGGTTCCTTGTTCGCGTCGCGGGGAATTCATCTTCTCTTCACCGCCTGGAATACAAAGAGTTAGGGTGTGGGACAGGTTATAGGGGAGACAGTGGTCTTATAGGGGAGACAGTGGTCGTCGAGTGGCTATCACATACTCTGTGGGACTGTATCCTGTAACCTGTCCCCAAGCCTTGCCCCTCACATGTCCGCGATGGTCAGGGTAACCGCTTCGTGCCCCTCGACTTCCACGACATCGCCCGGGGAAAGTTTGCGACCGCGTCGGTTTTCGTGTTCCCCGTTCACTTTGATGCTGGTTTCCATCAGGAACGATTTTATTTCACCACCCGTGGGGATCATTCCAATAAATTTAAGGAGTTGACCGAGCGTGATTACGCCGGTACGGACGGGGACTTCGGTCATACTGTTTTCTTCCTATCAGAACGGTTCGGGACTGATCTACAATCGCGCACTTTATCATGGATATGCGAAATTCTGCAATTGGCTTTTTCGTTTGCGGGTTTTACCGACGTTACAACACGGAATCCAGTTGTACCTGACTAAGTGTATCGAGTGCCGCACGGCTGACAATCTCGAAACGGTTGCCGTCGCTGTCGGTGAGCAGTACATGATCGTCGGACAGCCAGAGGCAGGATTCGGATAGACTTTGTATCACGAAATCACGCTCGCCCTTGTCCGTACCGACGTGCCAGTACGTGATTCCAAACTCGGTACGGACTTCGGTGACTTTCTCGATCCGAGCGGTCAGATAACGGCGACGCAATTCTTCCTCGGCGACTGCCCGTGATTCGGGAGACAGATCCTCCAGCCGACGCACCATCAGAATCTCCTCGCTTTTGCCGCTTTGCAAGGAAATATACTGCCGGGGTAGCGAGAGCGGTGCCGACTGGAACAGTTTTACCGTATGATAGGAGTGTGTCTCACCGACCGTTAGGCGGACGGTCCCGACTGGCTGATAGAACAGGTTGAGTGATAACGGATCGGTGCTGGTTTCATCGGGCACTACTTGCGTCTCACGCTCGAATTCGGTCGTGGTCACCGGGGCTGGCTCGCCCGGATTTTCGGTGGAAATGTTCGGTGTTTCGTTCATCGGTTGTCCTTCGGTCCCTGCGGTAGGCAGGAAATCGGTTTTGTCTCGCGTAATATTTGCCCTAACGACGCGTCGTTCGCTACTACCCTGAAATGTCTACACCGCTGCCAGATATTGCCACGCGCCGTCGCTTTCCCGTCTGGCTTCCCGCGCCCAATCCGTTCTCGCTCGTGACTGCCGTGTTCGTACTTTGTATGCTCACCGCACCGCTCATGTGGTTTCCATTTGATGTCGAATCGTGCTGGTTGCCGTGGAGTCGGGCATCCGAGGGCGTTGCCCCCTGGCGCATCTATAGTACCCGCTCCGACTGCAACTACCCGCCGCTGGTTCTGTACCTGCTCACCCTGCAGGAAGCGATCCGGCTTCTCATCCACGCGCAGGAAGCCGGAATCACCTCGATTGTCTTGACCAAAATCCCCAACATTATCGCGCATCTGGCGGGCGCACTCACGGGCTACTTCTTACTGCGAGGCAATCACGGAGAAACGTATGCGCGTCGTTTCGCGCTCTTGTACGCCCTGTCGTTGCCCCTTTTCGTCAACGCAACGCTGTGGGGTCAGGCGGACGCGTTGCTCGCGCTTCCGATGGTTTGCGCGGTCTTATTTTTGATGCGTGGCAACCCGATTCCTGCCGGTATCGCGCTCGGGATTGCGCTCACGGTCAAATTGCAAGCCATTGTTATCGCCCCGGTCCTGTTGTTGTACGCCTGGAAAAAGTTCGGGTGGAAGCCGCTCTTGCAGGCGACACTCGCCGGGATCGCCGTTATGCTCGTCATCTCGCTTCCTTTTATCATCGCGGGAACCGCCGAACCGATGCTGAAAGCGTACACGGGAGCCGCCGACTACTACAAACTACGCACCCTGAACACATTCAACATCTGGAGCTATTTCAACTACGTAGACGAATATGTCCACCATCTTCCCGGCAAAATAGTGAACCAGGATGACCGCCCCGCATTCGGACCGCTGACCTATCGGGATGTTAGCGTGTCCCTGTTCGGCTTCGCGCTTTTGTTTTTGCTCGTCTCGCTCTGGCGACGCACGACAGCGCAAATACTGGCTTGGACGGCGGCAACGTCGGCGTCGGTTTGGTGGAGCGCGAGGGAGCGGTCTAGGCGGTGGGTGTGCTCGTGCAGTTCGCGGTCGCGGGCTTCGAGGGCGGAGCGATCGAATGCGAGGCGCTTCTCGATGTTGGCGAGTTGTTCGCCGCGGTGCATGAGGG
>JACMIS010000845.1 GCA_014381035.1 Armatimonadota bacterium | reverse complement strand
TCTTCGGACAGCCTCTCTATCGCGTCTTCACGCCAGGTGCGTCGCTTGTTACGCGGCAACTCGCGCAAATCCCGCGCCAGTATCGGCGGCAACCGTCGCGTCGTCGGTGCGTGCTCCAGAATGTATGCGTCGAAAAAACCGTTTTCGTCGCTACAAAGGCAAATGTGCCATACGAACTCTTGCGGGTGATAGTCGGTGCTAACCATCGGCTAACTCGCTACGCTTATCGCCCGTGAAGCGGGATTTGCCCGCGAAGTTTCGCTCGTACTCTGCAATCCACTGATCACCGCTGATCCTGCGTTCGACCGCACGGGATACACCGATTCCAAGAAATCCCGATGGCAACGCGAGGATAAGCATTGACAATACAGTTATCAGTGCCGCGTCGAGTTCCGGTTCGGCTATCTGTCCGTACTCGGATGCCGCGACATGCGCCCGGTTGCGTTTGCCCCATGTTGCGGAGCTCTCCGAGTATGCCACAGGGAAAGCCACAGCATATATGATTGCCTCACACCCGATAAAGACCGTAAGAAAAATGGCGGTGCCACGGACGATAGGTATCAGCCTTCCTTGCAGGAGTGTTTTCATCGCGCCAGAACTACCGCCGCTCGGTCCGCCGACACGCCGTTCGTGTATTCCCGCGCCGCCGATGCCGTCAGCTCGACGCGGAACTGCTCGGCGTATAGGCGGGCGTAAACGCCGCCCCGTTCCAGCAGTTCGGCGTGGTTGCCCATCTCCACGACCTCACCCTTTTCCATCACCACGATCTTGTCCGCTTTGATGATCGTGGACAGGCGGTGCGCGATCACGAACGACGTGCGACCGCGTAGCAGGGTATCTAAGGCATCCTGGATCAGCGTTTCGGTCTCGGAGTCGAGCGAACTGGTCGCCTCGTCCAATACCAGGATGCGCGGGTCGGCTAAGAGGGCACGCCCGATAGCCATGCGTTGTTTTTCCCCCACCGAGAGTTTCATGCCATCCTCGCCGATTTTCGTGTCGTACCCCTGCGGGAGCGCGGTAATCACGTGATGGATATTCGCTGCCCGGGCCGCCGCCTCGACCTCATCGTCCGTCGCGTCCAACTTCCCGTAGCGCAGATTCTCGCGTACCGTGGCGTGGAACAAGATACTTTCCTGGAGCACAACGCCGATCTGACGGCGGAGCGAGTGGAGTTGCACCTCGCGCACGTCGAAGCCGTCCACGGTCAGTTTGCCCTCGGTCACGTCGTAATGGCGCAGGAGCAGGTTCGTTAGCGTCGTTTTGCCGGAACCGGAACCGCCGACGAACGCGATCATCTCGCCGGGATTCACGGCGAGATTAAAACCTTTTATCACCCATTGCCCGGGTTCGTAGGCGAAGCGCACATTGTCATACCGCACCTGCCCCTGAATCGCCGGAAGCACCGGTGCGTTCGAAATGTCGGTGACGGCGGGGGGCGTGTCCAGAATGTCGAAGATGCGGCGCAGACCCGTCTGTGTGCGTGCCAGTTGATCGTTCATCTGGATCAGGCGCACCGTCGGGGCGTAGACGAAACCGGTCGCGAGCAAAAGGAACTGCACCAGGTCGCCCTGCCCGAACTGTTTCTGCATCACGGCATAACCGCCCGCGCACAGAATAATCGCCGTGCCGACGGCGGAAATCAATTCGGCGCGGACGAAAAGCAGGGTGCCGAGTGTGTTCTGCTTGACATTGAGGTCGAAGTTGTCCCGGTTCAGGCTGGTATACTGCCGCACTTCGGAACGCTCCTGCGCGTAGGACTTGACGACCTGTACCCCGGCTAACTTTTCCTGCAAGTCGGAGAAGATCACGCCGCGCAGTTCGCTGATCTTGCTCGCGTTGTCGGCTAAGGCTTTACGCGTCAGATAATAGTTGACCACATAGACCGGGTACACCGTGAGGGCGAGCAACGTCAGACGCCAGTTCTGAAAAAACATGATCCCGACCGCACCGAACAGGATCACGGTGTCCTGAATGATCGTGGTGAAGCCACCCTGCAAGAGTTGGTTGACTTGCCCGACGTCGTTCACCACCGTGGCGACCAGTTTGCCAGTCTGCGCCTTCTCGAAAAAGCCCTGCGAAAGATGCTGCAGATGCCCGTACAGTTTGCGCCGGATGTTGTACGAGAACTGTTGCGACAGCCACACCACGCCGACGCCCATCGTGAAAGTAAGCACGCCGATCCCGACCGCGATGCCCACCATCTTGGCGAAGAAGAGCGGCAGGTCGATCGGCTGGGGATTGATCGGATCCAGGGCGTTGAAAAGGACCCTTACAAGCGAAGGGGCTTGCAGTGACAGGACGGAGTTCGCCAGAGTCACTAAGGCGATTCCGACGCAGACGTTTATATAGGGGCGCAGTTCCCGTAGGAACC
>JACMIS010000844.1 GCA_014381035.1 Armatimonadota bacterium | reverse complement strand
CAATTTCACTCCCCATGGCTAATACCGGTACGGGTAGCTCTAGTTTGTTCGGCTCGCCGCTCAGTGCAACCAGCCACGCGGCAAGGGTCAAGAAACCGTTTTCAAATCTTCTTCCTGTGACCTTCTCCACACGGACAGCCGAGTCACGCCCGACTCACGGAGAAATCACGCCCGGTGTGTACGATGCAATTGAGGATTCTGGGGGCGGTTTACAAACTGACGTTGCCCGAAACACAAATAGGTATTGAAAGGAAAAGTAACCATGTTATCTCGTTTCTCGTGCGTCGCAACTGTGAGCACATCACTGCGGAAAACCGTTCGCCCCTTGGCTTTAGCCGGAGGAATCGGTGCTTTTGTCGCTTCGACAATGGCTATGTCGGCGTTCGCCCAGTCGACACCCTCTCCGGACAACTACATCGCCATCGTCCCGGACGCGCTCCCGTTCTATGCGTCCAAACTGGATAAAGCAAGCTCTCTGACAGACGGACGTTTGCTCTCCTTGGTGGGCTTCCGGAACTACAGTCCCAGCCTTTATACCCTTTCCGCAAATGTCGGGAATGAGGTTTTGCCTCTCAGTACACCAGGCACAAGCAGCTCTACGCGAGGGGAAGCAACAGCGATAAGCGGCAATCTCCTTGCCGGATACCAGGTGCAATCCGGTGCGTACAAGGCACAGGCATGGGAGAAGACCGCTAACGGCATCATCCGAACTGACTTGAATACAGTCGTTGCTCCCCTGATCGGTATGAACCCCGCGAGTGTTTCGAGTTTCGCACATGGTGTGAATGGCTCCCTCGTAGCGGGCTATGCCGGGTTTTCTTACTACCCGAAGGCGGTCGCCTGGGAAAAGACGGCGAGCGGCTTCGCCGCCGTCAACCTTCATCAGACCGCCGGACTGCCGTCAACCTCGCTGTCGGAAGCGAAAGCCGTTTTCGGCAACCGTGTCGTCGGTTATGGAGGCCGGGAAGCCTTGCAATGGGACCGGAACCCGAGCACCGGGGCGTACACGGTGACGACTTTAGCGTCTCAAAACCTGTTAGGGGCGAACTCAGAAGCCGAGGCAACGGGAACGGACGGAATTTACACGGCGGGGTCCGGGAGTGGAACAAATACCGGGGTCAAGACAAATATCAATGGCAGGGATTTTTACCACTCCCATGCGTTGTACTGGAGCGGTGGTTCGTCACTCGACTTTCACCAAGCAACGCGGCTGAATGATTACCTGGGTGCTGGCGCGGAGTCCTGGGCGACGGACATCGCCGGTGGTGTCATGGTCGGTAGCGGACACGGGGCGAACATGGGTAGGGTCTATTACTCCAACGGCAGTTCGGAATATGCGCCCCATGCGTTGCGCTGGGCGAACAAACTTTCCGTCGGTAGCACCGTTCTGGACCTGCAACAGTTCCTACCTGTGGTGCCCACCTCACAAACAACTCGTCCGTTCACGAATGCCACCGCAATCACCAATGATGGAATCATACTGGGCACCGCCAGCAATTTCCCGCAGTTTGGTCCGGTCAGCCCCAACCAGCCTACTATACGCAATGTTATCTGGCAACCGCTGGACTTGCTGTACTTTTCCTGGGTAAGAATCCCTCAGGGTACCACCGGCTATCTGACCAAATCGTTCAACCAGGGGAAGGGTGCTGTGTATGTACTCGGTAAACTTGACCTCAACAAAGGCGCATCGGCGGCGACCTACACACTGACAAACGGCGGTTTGGGAGGGAATGGCTGGATTGATGGGAGCGTTGTCCATAATGGAGGTGTAGTAACCCCCGATTACAATCCCAACGGGGCGTTTACCATTTCCACCTACATCCAGAGGGGAGGAAGTCTTTCAATTCACGTCTATTACCAGACATTCAACCAGAGAATGCTCAGATTGACAGCGAACCGACTTGCCACGGGTTACGCTTCATTGAATGGCAGACTTAGCATGACTGTCCCTTACGCGACACCGCGAGGTTCCCGCTTCACGGTGTTGACCGCGGCCCGGATTGATGGAGCGTTCACCAGCGTGACACCCGGTTGGCAAGTCAGTTACTACCGTACACTGGGTAACAGTTCGGTTGTCGCGACCTACGTGGGACAGTAATTCTACGCAAAGCTTGCGGAATATTGCATAAATGAGTTAGAAACGACACTGGTTTGAGTATAATTCAGTCGGGGAGTAGAATGGTGGACTGCTCCCCGATCAAGCCATGTCCCTTCATCTGCAGTTGTTTGGCGCACCCTCTATCGAAGTCAACGGGGTTCCGATGTCGCTTCGGCACCGGCGGGCGGTGCTGGTGTTCGCCTTGCTAGTCTTACGCGGGGGGCGTCCGCTCTCGCGCCAAGTCCTGTCGGATTCCATCTGGCACGATCATGATCCCGATGCCGCGTCGGTCAGTCTGCGCCGCGCACTTGCCGATCTACGAACCCTTCTCGGACCGGAGGCGTATCGCGTCAGCAGTACCGACCGGCGCGAACTAGGTCTGGACATCACGGACGATTTCGCATGCGACCTACTTGCTTTCGATGCGTCTACCCATCGCTTCGAGCGCGACGGCGACCTGGCTGCGGCAACAGTGGCAACGGATCTGTATAGGGGACCGCTCTTAGAAGGCTGGTCGGACGAGTGCCTGGAACCCGAGCGACGGCATCGCCGGGAATCGGTCGCGGTGATGCTGGAAGCGTTAGCCCGGAAAGCACTCCATGATCAGCGTGAACCGTCGGAAGTGCTCCGCTTATGTGACCGCGCCGAGGCAACAGATCCGTATCGCGAAACCACGTTGCGCCTTCGCGTCGAGGCGCACCTGTCACAAAATGACCACGCCGCCGCCGAAGCCGCGTTTCGTACCTTTACCCGACGTCTCGACCAGGACTTAGGGGTCGCTCCTTCTGCCCAGACGTTGGATCTGGCGACCGCGATTCCGCGTACTGTCGCCCCTGACCGCCCCGAACGGACAGAACCGTCGGCGGATTTCTCTTCCGGGATGGAATTCTTACCGACCAACCCCGGAACTCTCATCGGGAGGCAAGACGAAATAAACCGGCTGGTCGAGCGGGCACTATCACACCCGGTCCAGGAACCAATCCCCCGCCCCTTTCTGACGACAATCACCGGACCGGGCGGGGTGGGCAAGACCCGGTTCGCACTGGCTACCACTCGTCAATGGGCGGCACATTCCGACGCGAGCAAGGTTGTTTTCGTTGACTTATCCTGCCTCCCCACTAACTCGCCCAGTAGCGCGATCTACAGAACTATTGCGACCTCACTAGCGGCACACCAACCCGAAATGCGCGACACCTCGGCGAACGTCGAAGGGATGGTCCATGAATTATTGCGGTGCTTCGCTCTGCCGCAAGGAAGACAGGGCATACCGGCACCGACCCTGCTTCTCCTGGATAACGCGGAACATCTTTTGCCAGCACTCACCTTCGTGGTCGCCGATCTCCTCCGATTACCTTCCTCATCCCTATGGATCATGGCTACCAGTCGCACGCTTTTAAATCTAGGTGACGAGACGTTGCTGTCCCTTCCCCCCCTCCCCGTTCCCGTGGGAGACTCCGTCGCGGATGTCAATGAGTCGGAATCCGGGCGGCTCTTTGTTGCACGGGCGAGTAGCGTTCAGGGGAGCTTTCGTCTTGACGAGTCAACCGCTCCGAAAATTGCGAACCTGTGTCGACGGTTGGACGGTCTACCACTCGCAGTCGAACTCGCAGCTTCCCGACTCCGAACACTGACATTGACCGAATTAGAAACCCAACTGTGCGGGACCGAGGATCTTCCGCTCCCACTTTTGTCGGGTGGCTCGGTCACGACACCGAAACGTCAGCGCACAGTAATGGACACGGTCGCCTGGAGCTGGTCGTTGCTTTCGCGAGACCAAAAAACGTTGCTCGCCCGCCTTTCTCTGTTCCGTGGCGGATGGACTCTGGAGGCGGCGGAGGCGGTTGTAAAGTTCCCGCCTTTACCTGCCCAGGAATCGCTAATCGCCATGATATCCGACTTGGTGGACCATTCACTCGTTCAAATGGAGGACCAGAAAAGCAACGTTCTACCTCGTTATCGTCTCCTGGAAACCGTTCGCTCTTTCGCGGCTACCCGGCTCAACAACGAGCATGACAGCGACGTTCAGGCGGATACCGTACGCAGGCGGCTTGCAGATTGGGCGGTGGCGTTCGCGGAAAATGCCTATCAGGGTTTGTGGGGGATGGACGCGCGGTCGTGGGTTGCCCGGATCGGTGCCGAGGAGAGTAACCTTCGCGCGGGTTTAGAGACCGCCGACGCCCCTACCGCGCAACGGATTGTTCGTGGTATCGAGCCGATCTGGTGGCGTTCGGGGCGATTCTACGAAGGATTGTCCTGGCAGGAGATAGCGGCAGTGAAAGCGGAGCAGAGCGGCGATAGCGATGCCGCTCTGCCGACCCGTCTGACCCAAGCCCTGTTCCGACGCAATCTTGGCGAGCCACATCAGGCACGCGCACTATTCGCCAGAGCGATAAAGGGTGCCCGTGAACGAGGCGGGACGGAAAACCTGATCTACCTGTTGCATTCGCTTGGTTTTCTTCAACGTGACGATGGTGAACTGAAACTGGCTGCCGCAACACAAACAGAAGGAGTCATTCTCGCGGAAGAGTTCGCCCGGCAAACCGGCGAGGCTCTCCTTCTGGCGTACCAGTGGCGCGGGTTGGCGGCAGTAGAGGTTGCCCGTGGAAATTACACAGAAGCCGAAGCCTTATGCAACCACGCTATCGAGCGATTTCACGGGGCAGGAAACGCCGTGCAGGAGATGATGACTCTGCCCTGGCTCGGGCGGGCATTAATCGGTCAAGGGGATGTCACAGCGGGTTATGCCTTTTTTGCCGCCGCTTTATCGCTCGCACATAATCACGCGTCGGTTCAAATCGAACAGGAGGCGGAACAAGGAATGAGTGACGCGATGCTCGCATCGGGTGACTACGTCGCGGCGGTGGAGCATCTGGATTCCGCGCATCGGTTAGCGGTATCGCTCGGTTCGCACGAGGGGATAGCACTTGCCGATTGTACAAAAAGTGCTCTGGCACGTAAAACGGGTCAGTCGAACCCACGGATATGTGCGCGTACCCTTTTCGATCCGACCGTCACCCGTCTGCCCTATCCGACCTTTTTGAGAGTGTTGGAAGAAGCCGGCAAAGCCGCCGATGCGTCCGACCTTCCCGGCATAGCACGCCGTTTACGTGCCGAAACAGAGCACGCCTGTGACGCCTCGCATGATGGAGCGGGGGGGTGGTCACCCCGTCTCAATACCACCAGGGTGCGTGCTGCTTACCCGCCCGATTGGGAGCGGAGTTTAGCGAAACACGGCACCCACTTCATCCCATAGCCCCCGTACAGGCGGGACGTGTTGAATAGGGTATAAAGGTATTCGACAGAACACCTGCAGTCAATGATAGCCACAAAACCCCTGAATGAAGAGGAACGCCTCGCCGCCCTCCAACGCTACGATATTCTGGACTCCCCGGAAGAGGAGGCGTTCGATGACATCACGCGTCTTGTTTCCTACATCTGCGACGCGCCTATCGCGGTCATCAATCTCGTCGACCGCGACCGCCAGTTTTTCAAATCAGAGATCGGTCTGGGCGTCCGCGAAACACCGCTCGACACGTCGCTTTGCGCTCACGCGATCCTGCAACCGGGGTTGATGCTGATACCGGACACGACGCTTGACCCGCGTTTCGCGGACAACCCTCTGGTGACCGGTGACCCGCTCCTGCGTTTTTATGCCGGTGCCCTTCTCGAAACATCCGACGGGCACGCACTGGGTACGCTCTGTGTACTGGATTACCAAACGCGGGAACTGACTACCGCGCAAACCGACGCCCTCCAGGCACTGGCGCGACAGGTAATGGCACTGTTGGAACTACGCAGACGCTATACGCACGAAAAGAACATCGCCGAAACCCTGCAACGCTCGATGTTGTTACCCCCCAAAGCCGATCAGTTCCCCGGGTTGACCGTGGAAACACTGTACGAAGCCGCGTGGTCGGAGGCGGAAGTCGGCGGCGATTTCTTCGACGTGTTCCGTCTCGCGGGCGGCAGTGCCGCACTCATCGTCGGCGATGTCGCCGGGAAAGGGCTTCGCGCGGCGACGCGTACGGCTGAGGCGAAATACGCGCTCCGGGTTTACCTGCGCGAAACAGGGTCATCGGCGGAAGCCGTGTCACGCCTGAATACGTTCCTGTGCGAAACGTCCAGCGGTGAGGAGGAAGACACCTTTGTCGCGCTGACGGTGGTTATTGTGGACCCGGACGGCATGGCACGCGCCACACTCGCCGGAAGCGAAGCTCCCTTGATCCGTCGTGCGAACGGCGTCACGGAGACGATTTCCACGGGAGGGATGCCGGTCGGTGTTTCAGAATCCGCAGAGTATAACGAAAAAACATTCCAACTCGATAGCGGCGACCTGATCCTGATTCTCACCGACGGCATCACGGAGGCGCGGCACCGGGGGGAATTTTTCGGAAACGACGGCGTGGAGCAAGTCGTGCGCGAGGTGGGCGCACTCCCGTCGCTGACCACTATCGCGGAAACCATCGTCCGCGAGGCGAAAGCCTTCGCCAACGGTACCCTGCGCGACGACGTATGCCTTCTACTTGCCCGGCGCAGTTGAAAAAGGATTCGACCACAGAGGACACAAAGAGTTCAAAGTATCAGGCGTGCGAATTAGCACCGTGTTCGCGCTAACGAGTGGCGAGAAAAGCCTCAAAATCTTTGTGTCCTCTGTGGTCGAAATCAACAAAAAGGAAACCATATGCAATATAGAAAAATGGGGCGGACCGGGCTGAAAGTGTCCACACTGTGCCTCGGCACGATGCAGTTTGGCTGGACGGCGGATGATGCGGCTTCGGTCGCCGTGATGGACGCATTCACCGATGCGGGCGGGAACTTCATTGATACCGCCGATATTTACACTACCTGGGCAGGCGACAAGTCGCGGGGCGGTCGCTCGGAAGAGATCATCGGGGATTGGATGCAAAACAAGGGCAACCGTGCGGGTATTGTCCTCGCGACTAAAGTACGTGGTCGCATGGCAGACGGACCGAACGGCGAGGGGTTGTCGCGCTCCCGCGTCATCCAGTGTTGCGAGGACTCGCTCCGCCGTCTGCGCACCGATTACATCGACCTGTATCAATGTCACTGGGCGGATCTGGACACGCCCATCGAAGAAACGCTCTCCGCACTCGACGACCTGGTTCGCGCCGGGAAAGTACGCTATATCGGCGCGTCAAACTACCCGGCGTGGCGACTGATGGAGGCGTTAGCCGTCTCGGAAAAGCGGGGCTATGCCCGCTTCGAGACCTACCAACCCGAGTACTCTCTTCTGGAACGCCAGCTGTTCGAGTACGAAGCGAAGCCGTTCTGTACGCACTACGGATTGGGCGTTATCCCATACTCGCCGCTGGCGGGCGGATTTCTGACCGGTAAATATCGCAAGGACGCTCCCAAACCGGAAAGTGCGCGTGCCGACGGTGCGTTGAGCCGGTACGGCAACGACCGAGCCTGGGATCTGCTTTCCGCGATGGACGAAATCGCGGCGGCGCACAACGCGAATGTGGCGCAGATCGCGCTGGCGTGGATGCTT
>JACMIS010000843.1 GCA_014381035.1 Armatimonadota bacterium | reverse complement strand
GCATTTGCCGCTGTTCCGGGTCATACATGCAATGTATGACCCGGAACAGCGGCAAATGCGCGGGAAAGGATCGAACCAGGAGCACCAAGCAGAAATCCAGCACCGCAGGTGAAACCGATCCAACGATGCGTTGGCGCCGTCCGCGTAGGACAAAAAAACAACAAAAACACAATAAAGGAAAGATGAATGATTACATTGTCACAGAGAGAGCAGTTCCAGAGGGAGGGCTATCTTATCGCCCGCGCTGTATTCGACGCTGACACCCTGGAGCGACTTCGCTTGCCTGCACGCCGCATTCAGCAAAAAACGCGCGAAACACTGCCATCCGGGACGCGTTTCTGGTACGGGAACGCGGAGGATCGGCAGATTATTCCCGACGAGTTGAAACCGATGGCTACGTGGGGCGTGAATGAAATAACGCGTCCCGAACTCTTCGAGCCGGAACTCGTGGATGTGTTCGCCCATCCCGGCGTCCATAAGGCGATGCACATCCTTTTAGGGGACGAGCCGCGAGCATGGGGCATCAAAGTATTATGGACGCCGAAAGTGGTCGGTTACAATTTGGGCTGGCACCGCGACCTGGATAGTTCCCTGTACGACGTCATTCATCTCAAGCCTGCCGCCCAGGATCATGTTCAGTTTAACGCGGCGTTGAATGCGGATTATTGCTTCCTGGTGATTCCGGGTTCCCACCGACGCCCGTTGACCGAAACCGAATGGGACGCGATCCGAAATGACAAAACCCGTGATCTTCCCAGACAGGTGGTTGCGGCTCTGGAACCGGGCGACATTTTATATATGGACGCGCACACACTGCATCGCGGCCGCTCCACTACGGAGGGCGACCGGTTGACGTTGCATTATTCGGCGCAGGCGCAATGGGTCCCGCTCAAGGAATGGGGCACAAAAGAAGATTTCCAATGGATTACTTCGGACGCTTTCATGGAGCAACTGGCTCCTGCCGCCCGTCCCTTTTACGAACGGCTTCGCCAAGCGACACGCACGGAGGATGCCATGAGTTTCCTGAGAGCAGTCTCACCACAAAAAATATAAGCCGTAAGCGGCCGATACTGTTACCGCGCAGAATCGCCCGGTTCGGTGTCGCCCGTGGTCTGGGCGACGAGCGCGGCGATCTGCCCCTGCACGTTTCGTTCCCGGTCGCGGTAGATCATCAGTACTTTTACGTCCCGGTGGCGCGAAAAATCCATTACTTCTTCGAGCGGCATTCCCGCCGCCTGCGCGGCTTTGCACGCTTCGGTGATCGCCGTGTGGCGGAGTCCGTGCGGCGCGACTTTTACGCCGGCGACCTGTCCGCGTCCGCGCACGATGCGGTAGATGCTGGTTCCCGTCAGGCGGCGGGTCTCACCTTTGCCCGCATGGTCGAAATTGAGAAACAGCGGTCCCGGTTCGCTCCCGCGCACACGGAGCCAATCGGCGAGAGCGGTTCTCGTTGCCGGGGCGAGCGACAGGAGCGTTTTCGCGGTGCGACGCTTGCCGAGTACCGCGACCGTGTTGCGCGGCAGGTCTACATCCTCCACGTCCAGGGAAGCTACTTCCGCCCGACGCAAGCCGAGGTCGTAGAGCAGTCGTAGGATCGCCCGGTCGCGGAGATTCATGCGTTCATTCTCGCCGCTATTCGTTGTCGCCAGAACCCGCTTGACCCCGGCGACGCCGGGACCGCGCGTGTCCCGGTACGACTCCGCCGGTATGTTCGGCACATCGAGCGACCACGGCACTACTCCCAACATTCGGGCAAGCTTCAACAATGCCCGAAGCGCGGACAGGGCGCGGTTGATCGTCGCCGGGGAGCGGTTCAGATCCGAAAGGTGGGCACGATAGCACAACACCGTGCCGTTCGCAGCCCCTTGCCCGCCCGCGAGAAGCGCGTTAACGGCGTCGGCGATAGTCGGCGCGTCCACAAAGGCACGGAACTGTTCCAGATCATTTTGATATGCCCGGAGCGTGCGTTCATTACGTCCGGCGAAAAAGGTTTGTAGGACGGAATACCCCTCCCCCTCAAGTCCCCTCCCGGTGCTTGTGAGAGAGGGGGACTCAAGAGTGGATCTCACCTACTTTCCTCGCTCCCGCGCGTACAGCAATCGCAGTCCGGTCAGGGTCAGGTTCACATCCACGATTTCGATGGAGTTGGTGTAAGGGGCGATCAGGGGGGCGATGCCGCCGGTGGCGATCACCCGAACGTCCGCGCCTCTCTGGGCAAGTTCGCCGACGAACCGCGCCGTCATGCCGTCCGTTTGCGCCGCGAAGCCGTACAGGATGCCACTACGTAGTGCTTCCGCCGTGTTGGTGCCGATGGCTTCCGCCGGTTTCGAAAGTTCGACCTGCGAGAGCATCGCCGCGCGGGAAAACAGGGCGTCCATCGAGATCCCGATGCCCGGCAGGATCGCCCCGCCCAGGTATTCCCCTTTCGCCGTCACCGCGTCCAGCGTGGTCGCCGTGCCGTAGTCCACGACCACGCACGCCGCCGTGCGTCCGTTGTCCGTCGCCTGCGAGTACAACGCCCGCGCCGCGAACGCGTTCACGATGCGATCCGCCCCGACCGCCTGCGGCGGATGATACAGGTTCTTCAAGCCGGTGTCGGTGTCGGCGGTCACGATGAACGGCTCTATGGACATATGCCGCTCGGCGAGTTCGCGGAGTGTCCCCCCGACCGGCGGCACGACATACGCCATCGCCATCCCGGTAATATCGCCCAAACCATAGCCCTTCGTCAAAAGAAGCGAGGCGATCAGTGCGGCAAATTCATCTGCCGTGCGGTCACGCCGGGATTGCAACCGGAAGTCGCAAACCAGCGTCTCCCCGTCGAACAGTCCCAGCGTCGTGTTGGTATTTCCAATGTCAATTGCAAGTAGCATGTTTGGGAGAGGTGATAGGGTGATTAGGTGGTTGGGTGTCAGGGACCGGTAGCAGAAGCAGTGCTAACTCCCCGGACCTGATCACCCAACCACCTAATCACCCTATCACCCAATCACCTTCCTAAAGATTCACCCGTACATCCGTGCCTTTTTTCAGACCGCGTTCGCGGTATTTGACGATGGTGTAAACGAGTGCTTTTGCCTCCCATGCTTGCGGGACACGGAAGACGAGTGCGAAGCGCACGTTCGCCCCCGCAAGTGCATAGGCACCGGGCGGGTTCAGTTCGTCGGCGGCGACATCTATGGCGGCGGGGGGGAGCGATTCACCGTTTTTGTCGAGTAGCACCGTGTTTTCGGCGTAACGGTCGCGGGAAAAGCAAAACTCCTCTCGCTCCGCCGTCGCGTTGGTGAGGACGCAGTCTATAACGACTAATTTCTCGTTCACCCCGGTGTTCACCGCACCGCCGACCGCGATGCCGTTGGTGTACTTGCGATTATACTCGGCGACTTCGGCGACGTTGGTCACTTTGAAACGGTACGACGCGTTGCCGAACTCCTCGCCCGCCGCACCGGACAGGCGATATTCCGGCGAAGATGTGTTCCCACCATTGGTCGCTATTTTTGTTGGTGGTTGCAGACTGATCGCACTCCCGGCGACCGTCAGTTTCCAGCCCATCGCTTTGGCTATATCCGCCACCGGCACATAAAGCCGTCCGCCGATCTTGCGGGCGTCGGTCGAGACTGTGTTCTGCAAAACGGTCAGGCGCGATCTGCCCTGCGCCACCGCGCCCGCCGCAAAGCCTAGAAACAGTGTGCCTGCCGCCACACCCGCCGCAACGGGAAGCGACACCGATTGTCGTTTACGCATATGTTCTCCTATTCGCCCAGCGCATCGCGTACCGCATTCGCGACGCTATCTACCACCGCGTTCACGGTATCCACATCCGGTCCCTCTGCCATGACGCGAATACGTCGCTCCGTACCCGACGGGCGCACATTGAGGCGACCGATACCGGAAAGTCTGGCTTCAGCGTCCGCGATAGCCGCCTTTATTGTCGGTACATCTGACCAACCCTCTTTAGTCCGCACCGGGATGCTGACCAGTTTCTGCGGGTATTCGGTCATATCGCCCGCCCAATCGCCCAGTTTGCGCCCGGACTGCGCACACGCCGCAAGCACCTGAAGCGCGGAAAGCATGCCGTCCCCGGTCGGCGACAGGCGCGGGAGCAGGAAGTGTCCCGACTTTTCGCCGCCCAGGATCGCGCCTTCCCGCTCCATCGCCTCGGCGACATATCGGTCCCCGACCGGAGCCGCGACGAAGCGGACCCCCCGTTTTTGCAGAGCAACCCCGAGTCCCATATTGCTCATGATCGTCCCGACGACCACGTCGTTTTCCAGTTCGCCGCGCTCGTGCAGAAAGGTTCCGAGCAGGCACAACACCCGGTCCCCGTCGAACACGCGCCCCTGTTCGTCGGACAGGATCACCCGGTCGGCGTCGCCGTCGAACGCCAGCCCGGCGTCCGCGCCGGTTGCTTTGACACGGGCGAGCATCGCTTCGGGGTGGAGCGAGCCGCAGTTGTCGTTGATATTGACGCCGTCCGGCTCGCACGATAGCGTCTCCACCGTCGCGCCGAGTCCCCCGAACACCTGCGCCGCCAGAAACGATGCCGCGCCGTTCGCGCCGTCAATCACCAGTTTCATGCCATCCAGTCGCACCGGGCAGGCGGCTTGCAGATGCGCGACATATTCGGCGACCGGCTTGGCGGTTCGCACCACAAATCCGACATCCGCGCCGGTCGGTCGCGGCAACGATTCCCAGGTTTCCAGTCCCGCCTCGATTCGTATCTCGGTGGCATCGGCTAACTTCTTGCCATCGGACCCGAAGAACTTGATACCGTTGTCCGCCATCGGGTTGTGCGACGCCGAGATCACCACGCCCGCCGCCGCGCCGCGCGACCGCGTCACGAACGCCACGCCGGGGGTGGGCAGGACGCCGACCGAAAGGACGTTCACGCCCTGCGAACAGATCCCGGCGATCAGTGCCGCTTCCAGCAGGTCGCCGGAAAGCCGGGGGTCGCGGCCGACCACGATCTCGCGCACAATCGCGGGATCGCCGTCGGTTTCGCGTAGCACGTGCGCCGCCGCCGCGCCGAGTGCCATCGCGAGAGTCGGGGAAAGGTCGGTGTTCGCCACGCCGCGCACACCGTCGGTGCCAAAATGTTTTCGTTCGGTAGCCATAACGGTTTGTTCCATCATTCACCGCGCCGTGCCCGATCTCCTGCTATGTTTAATCTTCTACGCGACAGGGTACGACAACAGACGGGATGGGATTCGAGAGTCCGGTACGCTCCCTTCTGAGGAGCGAACCGCGTGAACGAAGACATCAGTCGCCTGCCCGTTATTTTAGAGGCGAACGAAGCGACACTGTTAGACGATTGGATCAAGGAGCAGACTGCCGCCTCGAACGGGCGCATCAGCACCACGCAGGAAGCAGAGCGGCGGCGACAGAGCAAGGAACTGCTCAGCCTCCTGCGCACCGCGACCCGGTCGAACAACCTGTCCGACATTTCCACCCCGGAATGGGAACCGGTGCGGGAACTTCTGGCGGATCTGTCCCGCACACACGCCCGACAGGGTCTGACTTCCACGGAAACGGCTACGTTCGTGTTCTCGTTGAAATCTCCTCTTTTCAAGCAGATCCGGCGCGACACCGACCAGGACGCCACTGCGTTGCTTGAGGAAAGCTGGACCGTCTCGCTCCTGCTGGACAAGTTGGGCATGTATACCGTGCAGACGTATCAGAAATCCCGCGAGGAGATCATCGTCCGGCAACAGCAAGAGATGATGGAACTGTCTACTCCGGTTGTCAAACTTTGGGACGGCGTCCTCGCCCTGCCGCTGATCGGCACGCTGGATTCGGCACGTACGCAGGTCGTGATGGAGCAACTTCTCTCCAAGATCGTCGAAACGGGCTGTGAGATCGCCATTCTCGACATTACCGGCGTGCTCACCGTGGATACGCTGGTGGCGCAACACCTCCTGAAAACCGTCGCCGCGACACGGCTAATGGGCGCGGAATGTATTATCAGCGGCATCCGCCCGCAGATCGCGCAAACCATCGTGCATCTGGGCGTGGACCTTTCCGGCGTCATCACCAAGGCGACCATGGCGGAAGCGTTCCGCCTCGCGCTGCAACGCCTCGGGAGCACGGTCAGCCGTCCCTCCGGTCAGGACTAAACCATGGACCATATTCCGATCCTGCAAATGGGGCAGATCCTGCTCGTCAGCATCCAGGTGGACATGCACGACCGTCTGGCGATGCGCTTGCAGAACGACCTGACCAACCGCATCGTGGCGGTAGGTGCCAAAGGTGTTCTGATAGACATTTCATCGCTCGACATTGTGGACTCGTTCATCGGCCGCACTTTGAGCAACATCTCCTCCATGGCGAGTGTTCTGGACGCGCAAACCGTAGTCGTCGGGATGCGCCCCGCCGTCGCCATCACGCTGGTCGAACTGGGGCTCTCCTTGCAAGGGGTGCGCACCGCCCTGAATGTGGACAAGGGCATGACCCTGCTTCGTACCGCCTTGAGTGCGGCAACGACAGACTTAGGGGAGGCCCCGGATGACCGTCGAAAAGAGTGAGACACTCCCCATTCGATCCGAACAAGACGTCGTTTTAGTGCGTCAGGCGGTCCGCGCCTGGGCGTCGGAACTCGTTTTTGGCTCCGTGGATCAGACCAAGATCGTCACAGCGTCGAGTGAGATCGCCCGCAACACGCTCGTCTACGGCGGCGGAGGCACCGCCACGCTGGAAGTGGTTACCAACGACTTTCGTAAAGGACTACGCCTGTGTTTCGAGGATCAGGGACCCGGCATCGCGGACATAGAGCAAGCACTGACGAACGGCTACTCCACAGGCGGTAGCTTGGGATTGGGATTCGGGGGGGCGAAACGTCTGGTGAACGAATTCTACGTCGAGACGAAACTCGGGGAGGGCACTCGTGTCACACTCATACGCTGGAAGTGAGGACGGCGGTTCGCTGCTGTCGCCCCGCGCTTCGATCTCGCTCCTCGTGGAAGAGGCGAGCCAGGTCGGCGAGGCGAGGCGCGTCGCCGACTCTCTCGCACACAGGCTCGGCTTCGGCGATACGCAACAGGGTAATCTCGCCATCGTGGTCACCGAAGTCGCCAACAACATCGTCCGGCATGCGGGGCGGGGCGAGATCCTCCTACGGGCAGTGGAAGCAGATGGGGTATACGGGATAGAGATACTCGCGCTTGATAAAGGTCCCGGCATGGCGGACGTTACGCAATGCCTGGAGGACGGCTTCTCTACCGGCGGAACGTCCGGGACGGGACTGGGGGCGGTGCGCCGTCTTTCCACGTCGCTCGACATCTACTCGGTTCCAGCACTGGGCACCGCTCTCGTTTGTTATCTCTGGCAGAAAAAATTCGAGGACGCTTGCCCTGTCGGCGTCGGCGCAGTGAACCGTCCCAAGCCCGGCCAGGAGGCGTGCGGTGATCACTGGACGATGGCAAGCGCGGACCGCCGCCATGTTTTCATGATCGCCGATGGATTGGGACACGGACCCGAAGCGGCGCAGGCGGGGCAAAGCGCGGTGCGCGCATTCGGGCAAAACTTTCACAAGCGTCCGGGGATGATACTTGAGGCGGTGCATTCCGCCCTGCACGGCACACGCGGGGCGGCGGTCGCCGTCGCCGACGTCGACGAGGACACGCAAACGGTCTGCTTCGCGGGCGTGGGCAACATCGCCGGGGAGATCCTTAACGACGCCAACAGCAGCATGATGTCGCACCACGGTATCGTCGGCTTCCAGATGCGTAAAGTCCAGGAGTTCACCCACCCTTATGCCGACGACTCGTTGCTCCTGATGAGTTCGGACGGCATCGCGACTCTGGGATCGTTCGCCGCGTATCCGACGTTACTTACCTTGCCCGCGGCATTGATCGCTGGCGTACTGTACCGGGACTTCCAACGCACGAACGACGATTCGACTATCCTTGTCGGCCGGATACAGACGGGAAGGGGGGGATCCTTTTGACTATGCTTCCGATCCTGACGTTACAGATTCGCCTCGCCGCCGACGCCGTTTATGTCCGCCAGATGGCGCGAGACATCGCCGAATCGCTCGGATTCGATCACAACGACCAGACACGCATCGCGACCGCCGTCTTCGAGATCGTCCGCAACGCCTGGCGATATGCGGGCGGCGGCGAAGTGATCTTCGGGGTGATACCAGGAAAAACACCGATGTTTCAGATCCGAGTCCGGGATAATGGACCCGGATTCAGCAAAGCGGAACACTCTGCCCCACGACACGACCCGAGCGGCGTGGGCAAAGGGATGATCGGGGCAAGTACCATCATGGACTCGTTTGACGTGGATACCGCGCCGGGTGCCGGAACGACGGTCATCATGGGCAAGGTGCTCCCGCTCCACGCGGCGGCGTGGGAAGCCGCCACCCTGACGCATATCGCCGGGGAACTTGCCGCACGACCGCCGCAAAGCCTGGTCGAGGAACTGCACCGTCAGAATCAGGAACTGCTGCAAGCCTTGAATCAGGTTCGGGAGCAGCAAGGGAACTGGGAACGGCTGTATCGGGAGATGGAAGAAACGAACCGGGATATGCTCGCGGTACACGACGCCCTCAGCGATCAGAATCGGGCACTCGGACATAGCGAGACGCGTTCCCGCCTGATGGTAAACGAAGTGACGGATTACGCCATTTTTCTACTGGATCCCGAAGGAAACATCGTCACCTGGAACATCGGCGCGGAACGAATCCTGGGCTTTGCCGAGGCGCATGTTACCGGCGGCTCCGGGCACGTGATCTTTACCGCGGAGGACCGGAAAAGCGGCGTGCCGGAAAGCGAGATGCGAACCGCCCGCGACACCGGGCGGGTCGAAGGGGAACGCTGGTATTCCCGGCGCGACGGTTCGCGCTTCTGGGCGAATAGCGTGATGACCGCGCTCTGTGACGGCGAAACGCTCGTCGGGTACGTGAAAATCCTGCGCGACGTGACCGAGCAGAAGGCGGCACGGGATTCGCTGCTGTCGGCGTATGAGCGGGAGCGGCACATCACCGAGGTTTTGCAGAGCCCGATGCTCCGGAAAACTGCGGCGGATGCCCTGCCCGGGCTGTCGGTGGTCACGCTCTACGAATCCCGCATGAACGAGGCGGAGATCGGCGGAGACTTTTTCGATGCGTTCCCGCTACCCAACGGGCTGATCCTGCTCGCCGTCGGGGATGCGTCCGGCAAAGGACTGGGGGCTGCCTTACGGGCGATGCAGGTCAAGGAACTGTTGCGTGCGTCTTTTACACTGGTGGGCGAGCAATCACCGGGGCAAGTCGTGACCCGACTCAACCGCTATCTCTGCGGCACGAAACCGAACGACAATGGCGCGGACGGCTTCGTCACGCTGTCACTCGTGGTCGTCGATCCGGCTACTGGGGAAGCAGCCTTCCTGTGCGCGGCGTGTGAACCGCCCCTCGTCTTGCGGGCAAGCGGTGAATCGGAGATTTTAAGTGCCCCCGGTATGCCACTATCCGTGACCGGCGAGACAGCGTACGAAACCCAGCCCTTCATCCTGTACCCCGGCGACACGCTCGCGCTGATGACAGACGGGATCACCGAAGTCCGCAACCGGAGCAAGTTTTTAGATTACGATGGTATGGTCGAACTGGCACGGACGGGAGCCGCCGCAGCAACGCTGGAAGAAATGGGCACCGTGATCGTGGAAGGGGCACGCGCCTTCGGTAACGGTCACTTTTCCGACGATGTATGTCTCCTACTCGCGCGTTTATCATAGCCTTCCGCTGGGGAACCTCGCCCCGTCTGCGATTGTATAGTATGCGGAGGCGAAATGTTTCGCATGAATGACCGTACACCATCCTTTTCCTGGGGGACCATCTCCGGCATCGCCCTGTTGACGCTCGTCTTTGCCGCGTTGTGGTTCGCGGTCAATACGGGACGCGCCGCCGAAAAAGAGCCGCGAAAGGCGACCGCTTGGACGTTCGCCAAAACAGATAGCAAGGGGAAACCGAAAGTGAAAACCGAAACCGCCATGTTTGGCGCGGGTTGTTTCTGGGGCGTCGAAGTGACGTTCCGCAATGTGCCGGGTGTCGTAGACGCCGCCGTGGGATATAGTGGTGGGCATAAAGAAAATCCGACCTACGAAGAGGTATGTACCGACCGCACCGGACATGCCGAAGTGGTCTATGTCGAATATGACCCGACCAAAGTGTCCTACACAAAACTGCTGGAAGTATTCTTCGAGAACCACAACCCGACGCAATTGAACTATCAGGGACCGGACCACGGCACCCAGTACCGCTCGGCTATCTTCACATACAGCCCCGAGCAAGAGCAGGACGCGAAAGCGGTGATCGAAAAGCTGACCGGCGAAAAACGGTATGCGAAACCGATAGTGACGGTGATCGAAGCGGCGAAACCGTTCTATAAAGCGGAGGAGTATCACCAGCGATACCTGGAGAAGCGCGGTCTGGCGAGTTGCCATATTTAAGGTGTTAGATATTAGGTGTTAGGAATAAATCAAGGACGGGGGACGCTATATGGTGTCTCCCGTTTGCACTTTTAAGATTATCGCTTATCGACTTCTGCCTGACACCCAATACCCAACACCTAACACCTTCCTCGCGTGATAAAATGCAACCCAGTTTATTGACTGGTTTGGAGTATTTTATCTGATGAGTACAGCGTCAACCGCGGCGTCGCCGGGTCGTGTTGAAGAGTTACCGGCTACGGATGCCGGGGTAGCGGGTTACGTTTCCGATTATTTTGCGACACTGAAAATGCTTCTGGACGCGACGAATGTCGCACAGATCGAGCAGGTCGTCTCGATCCTTCTGGAAACGTTCCAGACCGGAAAGCGGCTCGTGCTTTGCGGTAACGGCGGTTCGGGTTCGACCACTTCGCACTTGGTCTGCGATCTGGCGAAGAACATTTATCTGGATTCGGGCAAGGTTTTCGAAGTGGTCGCGCTGACCGACTCCCCGGCGATGATCACTGCCTGGGCGAACGACACCGATTTCACCAATATATTCGCCGGGCAAGCACGCACCTGGCTCCGCGAGGGTGATGTGCTGATCGCGCTTTCCGGCT
>JACMIS010000842.1 GCA_014381035.1 Armatimonadota bacterium | reverse complement strand
GCAACTGCGTGATCGCCTTTTTGTAGTCCGTCGCTGCTTGCGGATACTGCTTTTTGATGCCGTACAGGTCGCCCCGCGCCAGAAGATGGGTGGTGTTGGTCGGCTCGAGAGCAATCAACCGGGTGTTCGCGGCAATCGCGCCATCCACGTTGGCGGGATCGTTGAAACCCTTCTGGGAATAGTCATACGCCAGGTTTTGATAGGCCTTGACGTTGTTCGGATCGAGGGTATTGACCATTTTGTAGTCCGCAATCGCCTCGTCGTACCGTTTTTGCGCGTCATACACGGCGGCGCGGAGGAGATAGTTCTGCGCATCGCCTTTGTTATCGGTGATACGCTTGGTCAACGCCGCTAACTGCTTTTCGGGACCTTGCTGCAATTCCGCGCTGAACAAGGCATCCTTCACACGCTGATCGCCGGGGTTCGCCTGCAAATATGCCGTAAAGTCCGTGATCGCTTCCTCGAGTCGTTTCGGTGTCACCTCCGTATAGGAGTAACCCCGGTTTCGGCGCGCACTCAACCGGGCGGCTTCGCTGACATCCGCGCCGTTGATGACCACATCATAATCCCGGATGGCAAGGGCGTACTGACCCAATTTCGCGTAAGCATCGCCGCGCCCGATGTAGGCGTCCGTGTTTTTCGGGTCCGACGCGATTGCCGCTGTAAAGTCGGGAATGGCTTTCTCGTAAGCGGGCGGATTCATGTTGACGTATGCCGAAGCCCGGTTGAAGTAGGCTTCGATGATCCGTGGATCACCGGCGGGGAGCAGCGTGATGAGTTTGGTGAAATCGTCCGCCGCTTGCGCATAATTGCCCAATGCCGGATTTGAGTTAGCAAGACCCCGCCCGCGGAGCGCGAGGGTGTTGTTCGGGTTCTTTTGCAACGCCTCGCCGAACTCCGAAACCGATTTTCTCAATCCGGTGATCGCCGCCGAGGTCGTCGCGGACGGGGGTGTTCCCGGTGTGTCGGGGAATATCGCGAAACGCGCCAGAGACTGCTGACGGCGCGCCTCGCCGAGAGCTGCCAATGCAGAATCGTTCGCCGGAGCGAGGGATACCGCCTTATCGAGTGTCTGTACTGCCTGATTCCATTCCTTGCGAAGCAACGCCACGTTGCCGAGACCAATGAATCCGGTGGGCGACTGCGGTTCGAGTTCGGTATATTTCTGGAAGTCGCCCTGCGCTTGTGCCAGTTCGGGCGACTCCGGGTCCGCGTTTTTACGCGCGACATCGAGATATGCCGACCCACGTTTATCTAACGCGTAAGGGAGGTTGTCGTACTCTTTGTCGCCACGATATTCCCAAGGAACGGTCGGGTCCGGATAGTTGGCGATATAGGCACCGTAGGAGTCCACCGCTTTCGACTCGTTATTCACCTTGCCATACGCATCGCCGAGATCGAGATAGGCACCGATAGCCGCTGGCTTGATACGCCCCTGCGCGTCCTTGTTGTTGGCGACATATCGCTCGAAGTCAGGAATCGCTTGTGCGAAGTTCTCGCGTGCATAATAGATCTGCCCGCGCAGACGGTACTCCATGAGATCGGGGCGTTTTTGTTCGACCCGGTTCAGGTCTGCCAGTGCGGGATCGAGATTTTGCGTTTTGACATAGGCTTGTGCCCGGATCACGTACGCCTGCATGATCTCGGGGCGCAGCTCGATGTGTTTTGTCGAGTCTTTAATAGACTCCTTGTAATCTTTGAGCAGGTAGTGACAAATCGCCTTGTTGTAGAGGGCGTCGTAGAAGTTCTTGCGCTTCTTCAGGGCTTCGTCGTAGAGTTTGATCGCAGTACGGAAGTTGCTTCCGTCGGCTTTGCGATACCGCCCCGATTGTTGCGTCAACGCCTCCAAATATAGGAAGTCAGGGTCACGGTCCGGATCCTCGTCCGCCGCGACCGCAAGGAGTGCGGGGGATAGATGCATGGCACCGGGCAAAATCGGTACTGTCGCGAAGGCGGCATGGACAGGCAAGACACCGATTGCGATCAATCCATAGCATAAGCCGTGTAGCGGCGAACATTTGTTAGTTGAAAACCTGCGTTTCATCAATCCGGAAAACTCCTTGCTTCTTGAAAGCGGCAAACCGAGCGTCAACAAGTAGCCAATCATAGCACGCGCTGGCGTTTCCACGCAATGCATGGTCGCCAATAAATATAGATTAAGGACGTTGGAGGGAATTCGGATTCTCTCCTGCCTTCAGTGAAAGTATTGCTCCCTCGTGTCCCATTGCCAGACATTCGAACAGATTACGTATACATTGCCCCATTCGGTCGTCCGTTAAACGATGTTTTTCAATTTCGGCGACGAGGTGGCGGCCCAACCGGGCCGCGTCCTGTCTTAAAATCTCAGACTCTACGTCACTGCCGGGGGCTTCATTCTCCAACCGACAGGGGAAAAGGAGCTCGTTGATTTGCGCCGCGATCTCCCACACTTCCTCGTATCCCGGTTGAAAAGACACCTCTGCCCGGTTCTGTATCACACGACACAGCCGCAGCGCGATACGTCCTGCGTGCGGCAAATCTAGCGGCAGGTCATTATAGGCTATGGTAGTCGCATCATTCACCGCAGTTTTACGAAACCGGCGCGGGATCGGTTCCCGGCACCGGAACGGAGCCGTTTATGTTTGTTCCAGGAATGGGCCCGGGTAGCCTCATGGCTCGTGCGTGCGTTATGATGAGCGATATATGGACCCGCTCGTAAATCCCGATGCCCCCCTTCCCGAACTGCACCGGCAACCGCATCGAGTGGTCGCGCAAAACAGTTGGCAGCAACTCGTCGCAACGGCTCCCCTGAATTCAGAGCGTGTTCGCTACAACACCACATCGCCGACCCCTCTCCCCGGCGCATCCCGTTCCACGTTCCGGAATGGTTCACTCCAGTTTACGGAGCAAGGAATCCAGATCGAGGGCATGGCAGTAGTTCCCAATCTCCGTCTGGTGCAGGCGACCGGGACGATTCACCTGTGTTTCATTTTCGTGTACGCGGTGTTCGCGTTCGGGAGCATCCTCATCAGCGGGATGCGTCATTTCGGATCCGTCGGAGCCGTCTTCCTCTGGACGGGGATAGCCTTGCGGGCGGTAGTCGCATTCGCCCTGGAGCGGCGACGCACCCCGGCGACGCAGTTCGTCCCGTGGACCGATGTTGCCGGAGCACAAATAGATCGCGGCGGGAAATGGATCACGCTGATCTACCGGACTTCGGTTCAGTAAGTCGTGACGAAAAGATTATTTCACACAGAAATCACGCAAACGCCGGGGACCTGCTTCCTTTCTTTAAATAAACTGGACGAAGCAACGGTCAAAGGGGTCGCCGAAACGATGCGTCATTTCGCTCCGGAAGTTCTTTTCGCCGAGGTTGAAGCCTATGAGTGGACGCGAGGGCGCATGATCGCCGTTGGCGTTTTGAGCATTCCTGTCATACTCCTTTTCATCGGGCTTTGCGTTTTATTCTGGAAGATACTCTTTCCGTAGCAAATGGGGTTTAAACACGTGGCGCGAACCGGGACCGGAATCAACTCGCCTTCGACTCTTGCTGGAATCGGTACAGGAGGTTCAACGCTTCGATAGGGGATAGAGTAGACAGGTCCACCTCGCGGATCGCTGACAGAACCGGGTGCGGGTCGGCTTCGAATAACGTCATTTGCAGTTTCGATGCCTTCACGGAAACACGCCCCTCGTTCTGCCCCGGCGTCATGTCGCGCTTCTGCTTGCCTTCCTTTTCCAGGTCGCGCAAAATCTCGGTGGCGCGGGCGACGACTTCGGGGGGTAACCCCGCCATCCGGGCCACTTGGACGCCGTAGGAGCGGTCGGTACCTCCGGCAACGATTTTGCGCAGAAATACGATCCGGTCGTTGGTTTCTTTCACCGCGACACGGAAATTCTGGACATTCGGGTGTTGCTTTTCGAGATCGTTGAGCAAATGATAATGCGTGGCGAACAGTGTTTTCGTGCCGCGATTGGCGAGGTATTCGGCGACCGCCCAGGCGATTGAAACACCGTCATAGGTGGACGTACCGCGACCGATCTCATCTAGAATCACCAGGCTGCGCTCGGTCGCGTTGTTCAGGATCTCGGCGGTCTCGGTCATTTCGACCATAAACGTAGACTGCCCGGCTGCCAGGTCGTCGTGCGCCCCGACGCGAGTGAAAATACGGTCGGTGATACCGATGCGGGCGTAATCGGCGGGCACGAACGCTCCCACCTGCGCTAAAAGTGTGATCAACGCCACCTGCCGCAAAACGGTGGATTTACCGGCGGAGTTGGGTCCGGTGATGATATGGACCTGATTCGCGCCGTCGTCCAGGAGTGTGTCGTTCGGGATGAAGACCGAACTGCCTCCGGTCAGTTTCTCGACGACCGGGTGGCGCCCCGCTTTGATTTCGATCACCGCGCCGTCGTCTATCACCGGGCGCACGAAACGGTTCGATTGCGCGACTTCCCCGAGCGCGGCGACCACATCGAGACGTGCGATTGCCCCAGCGACCTTCAGCACCGACGGCGCGTACCGCTCCGCGATTTCGTCCCGCAATGCGCAAAACAGATCGTACTCCCGCCCGACGATCTTTTCCTCCGCGCCGAGAACTTTTGCCTCCATCTCCTTGAGTTCGGGCGTGATGTACCGCTCCCCGGTAGAGGTCGTTTGTTTGCGGATATATGACGGGGGGACATGCGCGAGATTGGATTTCGTGACCTCGATAAAGTATCCGAACACCGACGTATAGCCGATCTTCAGCGACTTGATCCCGGTTTTCTCGCGCTCCGAGGTTTCCAATTCCGCGATCCAGCCTTTGCCCCCGCGTTTGATCCCCTGCAATTCGTCCAGGTCAGCGTCGTAACCGTCTCGGATGATGCCGCCCTCACGGAGCGAGATTGGCGGTTCGTCGGTGATGGCGCGTGTAAGCAAGTCTGTGAGTTCGGGCAAGCCATCCAACTCGACACACAGGGCGCGGATCGCGGGCATTTCCAGCACCGAAGCGTGCGCAGCGATTTCCGGCACTTTTTCCAGTGAACAGCGAAGCGCGACCAGATCGCGGGCATTCGCGGTGCCGGTGCAGAGACGGGCGATAAGCCGTTCTAAATCCGAAACGCCACGTAGTGCGTCGCGCACATCGCCGCGAACCAGTGGGTCCGCCGCGAACGCCTCGACCATGTCCAACCGGTGATTGATGCGTTCCACCGAGAGCAGGGGCGCGTCCAGCCATTTTTTGAGCAGGCGACCGCCCATCGGAGTTTGTGTCGCGTCTAAAACGGTGAGGAGCGACTTACTCCGGGAACCGTCCGCAAGACCGGACGTTAGTTCCAGATTGCGCCGTGCCGCCGCGTCCAGCACCATCGCATCCCCTGTCGAATACGTCGCCATCGTGCGTATATGCCCGACCGCGCCCAAGTGCGTCTGTTTGAGGTATACGAGCAGGGCGGATGCCGCGTCTAATCCTGCCGAGTAATCGTCGCATCCGAAGCCGCGCAGGGTCGAAGTGCCGAAGTGATCCATCAGCGCGGTTCGTGAGTCGCGGGGCAATTCGCGCTTCGCCATGCGTGTGATCGTCGCGGGACAATGGGCGCGAATGGCGTCCGCCAAATCATCCATCCCTTCGGGGACGAGACATTCCGAGGGGCAAAGCCGCCCGATCTCCTCAACGATCTTATCCATCCCCGAACCGGACGGAATCTCCGTAACCAGAAACTCCCCGGTGGAAACGTCGGCGACCGACACGCCGGACACGGGCTCGCCCCACACCGCCGCGACGCAGTAGTTGTTGGACTTGGCGTCGAGTAGCGAATCCTCGACCAATGTTCCCGGCGTTACGACGCGCGTGACGCGCCGCTTGACCAATCCCTTTGCCTGTTTCGGGTCCTCCACCTGATCACAGACCGCGACTTTGTAACCCCGCTTGACGAGCCGCGCCAGGAACCGATCCATCGCATGATGGGGCACTCCCGCCATCGGATACTTTTCCGACAAGCCCTGCACCTCCCGCCCGGTCAGCGTGATATTCAGCACTCCGGCGATTGTTTCCGCATCCTCTCCATACGCTTCGTAAAAATCCCCGACCCGCATGAGAAGGATAACGTCCGGTCGCTCGGCTTTGAGTTCGACATACTGCCGGAGCATCGGCGTCAGTTTTTCGATGGGGACAACGGGGGTAGGCATGACGGGTTATTGTACGGCAAACATTGTGTTTGCGGTATACTAATCGCGAAAGATAATGCCGGAAATACCTGCGCAAACCGATACCGGATTTTTGCCACCGGGTATATAATACGACCCTGTCGGAATGTTTAGCACGCTTCGGGACCGGCTCCGAAAAACGGGAAGGGTTGGGGCGGCTCTTATCCGATGTCGTGAACGCGGCCGAAGAATATCCTATGATCAAACGCGTTTTGGTTTGGGGTAGTTTCGTTACCGACAAACCGGAGCCAAATGACCTGGATTACTCGTTTGTGGTTTCTGTCCAGCATCGCCCCGAAGCGATACGCCCAGAGTACCGACGTTTCTTTGTATCGAGTGAGGCGCGTATTTTTTACGGCGTAGACCGATCCTATCTCGAGATTGCGGACTACCCAATCGAACGGTATGCGGAGAAATTATTATTCCTATCTCATTCGAGACCTTCGGGCGCGAAGCCTACATTCCGCGCGGGATCATCGAAATCGCAGTCGACGGAATGAAAGACAATAAATGAAAATCCGAAACGAATCTGAAAGCGAAATATGAAGCAGTAACGGTCGCGGATTCGTCGCCCATTCCGAAAATGTAGTCGGTCAGCGCGACAAAAAAGCGGAAGCAACGTTGCTTCCGCTTTTTTGT
>JACMIS010000841.1 GCA_014381035.1 Armatimonadota bacterium | reverse complement strand
TTCAACTGTTTGACATAATCCGGCTCGCCGTGTGCCGGGTCTAGCCGCAGGATCCGGAATGTTTCCGGCGACCACGTGATCTTGCTGGTAGTAATGTCGAACTCCCAGGAACCGATATGTGCCGCCTGTTGCGCGTCGTTTAGCCGACGCTCCTCCTCCCGGATGTGAACAGTGAGTCGGCTGACCTCGGCTTTTGTCGCCTTGATTCGGGCGAGATCGCGAACGGAAACCACGACGCGACCTACCTGCCCACCCTCCTCAAAAACCGGAACGAATGTCCATTCCATCGGGACACGTCCGGTCTCACAGACCGACATTTTACCCTGC
The DNA here is from genome assembly GCA_014381035.1 of Armatimonadota bacterium. Next base: position 9,832 of record JACMIS010000841.1, on the reverse strand, counting down.
GCGGCCTCCTCGACGGCTTTTTGCAAGGCAGCGACGCTTTCCGGACTGGCAGAACACCATGCGGCTTCCCAGACCGGCTTGCCCACCATTCGATCCCGCGAAACGTCGAGGAGTGTGGGATCGGCGGAGTGAAGAAACAGAACCGTCCCTGACGAGGAAAGAACCGCCCCAAACATGAGTGGTGCGTCAATCGTTATCAAGAAAGGGGCTCCCCTATATCGCGCCCTTTCATTGGTGGGTACACCCACCAAAAAGTCGCGCGGGTTGGAGATGAAATAACATTAGTACCTTCATTGTCGGCAGTATTACGTATTACTGTTAGAGAACGGTGACTGTGGTATATTCGTCTCTGGAACATTGCCGTGTCCACATCAAGGCAGGAAACTGCCTCACCGGGAACGAACAGTCGGGCAAGAGGCTTTTTGCACGTATGTCTACCCCCCGCGTCGCTGTTATCGGTTACGGTTTTGCCGGTCGCTGTTTTCATAGTTATCTTGTTTCTCTCGCACCCGGTCTGGAACTTGCCGGAATCGCGTCCCGAGACGCGGCGACTCGCGAGCGCATTGTCGCCGAGCGCGGTTGCCGTGCCTATGAATCGTTCGAGCAGGTGCTTGCCGACCCCGATATACATGTCGTCGTGCTCGCTACACCGAATCATACCCATACCGACCTTGCTATTACCGCGATGGACGCGGGCAAGAATGTGGTCAGCGACAAAGTGATGTGTCTCACCCTTCCCGATTGCGACCGGATGATCGAAGCCGCCCGACGAAACAACGTCCTGCTTTCGGTATTTCAAAATCGTCGGTGGGACGGCGACTTTCTGACCCTTCAACAAGCGATGCGAGACGGCACTCTCGGTACGGTCAAGTACATCGAAATGGCGTGGCAAGGGATGGGCGCGTGGGGCGGATGGCGAGGTCAGGCGGAAATGGGCGGCGGTCGCTTTTTTGATCTCGGGGCACATTTAGCAGACCAACTGGCGTTATTATTCCCGCAAGCCATCGAATCGGTGTATTGCCGGATGCACCACGACTACACGACCACCGATGTGGAAAGCGAGGCACTTCTTGTCGCCACCTTCGCGGACGGTTGCACCGGCGTCTGTGATCTGTCCGGCATGACGACGATCAGCAAACCGCGCTTCCGCGCCCACGGCGACCGGGCGTCCTTCGTGAAGTACGGGCTGGACCCGCAGGAAAAGGCGATGATCGCGGGCGACATTGACGCCGCCAGCGAGTCGCCCGAAAATTACGCGATCATCCATGACAAGCAGACCGAAATCCGCGTCCCGACGCTCGCGGGACGCTGGCGTTCCTTTTACGAGAATATCGGGGACACCCTTGCGGGGAGGGCGACTCTCGCGGTGACGCCGGAATCGGTGCGGCGCGGGATTGCTATTCTGGACGCGGCGAAGCGGTCGGCACAGTCGGGCGAGGTGGTACGCCTCGCCCGACACACCGGCGGATGATTATTGTCGTGGATAGTTGCCGCTGGGATTAGAGTTGTTTCGGGACGGCGGCACGACGCGCTTGAATGTGGGTCCGAAACGGTTCAAATACGCGTCCGACGGGCGGTACGCTCCCGGAGCACCGCCCGACGGTAGCGGTGCCCCCGGCATCCCTCCCGACGGCAAGGGACCACCGGGCATCCCGCTGCTTGATGCACCCCCTCCCGGGTAGCCGTATCCGCCCCCCGGAAAGCCGAACCCGCCGCTGGGGTACGTATAACCGTTGCCGGGAATATTGTAAGGGTTGTACTGGCTGGGATAAGGATTCGTCCCGTAACCGTTATAGCCGCCGTAAGCACCGTTGTAACCACCGTTGTACCTCGGGTCGTTCGGATAGTCCCGGGGCCGGTTCGCGGGAACTCGCGGGCGATACGCAGGTCGCGGGATGGAAAGAACATAATCCCGGTAAGGGCTCCACCCGTTATACGACTGGGTTCCGATGTAAAACGTCACGCCCGACGTCGGCTGGAAGACACCGCCGTCAATATATGACGTTACGCCATAATACCCCCCATACGTGATGGTATTCGGATACCAGATGACGGTGGCGTACTCCGAGTAGTTCGGCGCGATTGCCAGAAACACGGGCTGGATCGGTTGAAATTGCGGCGAAAACGGATACCATCTGCCGCCCGACACGTTGCTATTGATAAGCCAGCCGTTTTGCGGCAGGTAGAGTATCGGCGCGACACCATCGTTCACGAAAAAAGTCGTGCTATCCGGCGAGACCGCGAACTTCATCACGTGAATGTCGCGATTGGTGAACGGTACCGTGATCGTTGCGCCCGTCGTGTTGTACAAACGGTACCCGCCTTTATCTACCGTCGCTCGTGTCAGAGCGACCCGTTTACTGACCGGGAAATCGTTCCATCGCGCTCCCCTAGCTGTGGCGGTTGCGGGCGCGTCGCGCCGGGTTCGATCCTCGGTCTGAGGTACGGCGACGGAAGGGGTCGAGCCGACACCAATAGAGGGTACCAGCGAGAGCGGCTCCTGCGCGTACCCTATCCCACCGATGCCTGTCAGCCCCGCTACCAGAACACCATGCCATGCTTGCTTTAAACCGTTCTGTCGTGAGGACAGTTTTGTATTCGTCATAAACGTATTCATATTCATCTCCTTCATCTATACGTATACGTACCATAAATTAGTGACAGATATGTCTCGGGACGGACTGTGGAAAAAGTAATACCCGGGCGGCACGATTACGTCGGGGGGGTCAGCCGCGTACTTCGGGTCAGCAGGGCAATGAATCCCGTCATCGCAATTGCCATCACCAAACATGTGCCCACGACGCCGGAATAGCCCGAATCGTTAGGATTCAAAAACGAATATGGGTACCAGCCGATGACTCTTCCGCGCACGAGACTGTATAGCACATAGAGTAGCGGGTACGAGAGCCACGCCAGCCCGACGCGGAAGGCAATCGGTTCTTTGTCTGCAAAGAACCAGTCCCCGAGCAAGGCGGCGGGAACCAGATAATGAAGCACAGCGTTGGTTTGTTCACGCGGGGTACGCAACGATTCGGACGCGCCATTCAGAAGCACGAAGTAAACAGCCCCGGCGAGCGTCAGGTACAGCGTCGCCGCACCGCGCCAGAACGTCAGGTTTTCCATACGTCCACCGCGAAATATCCGAATCGCCGACGCCGTCAAAATCACCGACGTGAGCAGGTTGCTTTGAACAGAAAAGAAACTGAAGTAGTCGAGATAGTCGAACGGGGGATGAAAGAAACCATCCACGGTCTGCGCGAGCACGGTGCCAGCGGCGAGCACGCTAACCGAGAGCCGATACGCCGCGACCGCGAACCGCTTTTTCATGGACGGATTGTATCGCGGCGAAAATAGTCGGGCGGCATTGAGTACTGCCCGCCCCGGTTGAAAATAATTTTCCTCGCATCGAAAAAACAGGTAAGGTTTATGCTCCGTGCCCACAGTAGTTAATGAAGCCCCCTCCATGGCATTCGATCCAACGCACGAACGACAGCGATTGCAACGGGTGTGTTTTCGTTTTACGGGGAATGCGACCGTCGCCGAGGATCTGGCGCAGGAGACGATCCTGATCGGTTTGCGCCGCGCAAGCCGCAACGGTACCGCGCCGCGCGAATGGTCGTCGTATCTTTTCGGGGTCGCACGGCGACTTTGCCTGGTATGGCAGTCAAGGCACGGAAGAGAAGAAAGCCGATTCGCTTCTCTGGATGCTGCCGACGGTGCGGAACCACTTGCCCTGCCGGACGTTTCCGCACCGGACCCGCTGGAATCCCTGTTGCTGGGCGAGCGCGAGCAGTTGATCGAGCACGCACTATCCGCCCTGAAAGAGCCGGTTCGGCAGCTACTTCTTGCCCGCTATGTCGAGGAAATACCGCTCCGCGAGATCGGCGAGCGGTGGGGCATCTCGGAGAACGCGGCGACGGTGCGCATCCATCGGGGGCGGGATGCCTTGCGCAAAGTGCTGGAGACGACGCTCCGTACGGAGGCGTCTGCGCACGGCTTGCTGTCGGCGGAAGCCGCACAGGGATGGCGCGAAACGACGCTGTTTTGTTGCCGGTGCGGGCGGGAGCGGTTGCAGGGACGTTTCGTCGGGTCAAACCCGGCGACGGGACAGGAACCGGACTTCGTTCTGCGTTGTCCCGCCTGCCCCGGAATGCTGGACGGGATGACGAGCCACGCCGCGCCGATGGACGCCGGGGCGGTGCTCGCCGGAGTCCAGGGGTTTCGCGCCGGCTTGAACCGGATCAATCGCTGGTGGCAGGATTATCTGGCGGACGCGTTACGGGACCGTGCCGCCTCCTGCCCGCGCTGTGCCCGCCCCGCCGAAGCGGGGATCAGTGACGTGCCCGGATCGCCGGGGATGGGCGTCTGGTGTGATGCGTGCCGCGCGGTCACGTTCTATATTCATCCGACCGGGCTGCTGTACCATTCGGAGGAGGCGCAATCGTTCTGGCGGCGTTTCCCGCGCATGCGCAATCAGGCGTCCCAGAGCATCGTTTGTGAGAATCGCCCCGCGACTTTAACGTCGTTCGCCGACCGCGCGACCGCCGCCCGCTTAGAGATGGTCTTTGACACGGCTACCATGCGTTGTTTGCGTGTAGAGACGACGATGTAGCAATGTGTTTTCGTCCTGCGCAGGACGAAAAATCCCGCTTGCCCGGAACCGCTCCTGACAAGCGGGATTTTTTGTTAGTCACTCTTGTTTCGGGAAAAGGAACCCTATCGTATGACTCGTTCGTTGTTGATCGGCGGCATAGCCGCCCTGCTTTGTTCCGCGACATTATCTCGCGTCGCCCATTCGGCACCGAAACTGTTCGATTTCAAAGATCCGAAAGAGATGAACGCCGTTTCGCTGTCCATTGACGCCCCGTGGGAACCGGTCGTCGGATATGCCGACGGCATTTCCGGCACGGCACGGTTCGACCCGACACGCCCGGAGGCGACTACCGGCAAGATCATTGCCGACGTTTCCAGCGTCAAATTCTCGCATCCGGGCTATACGCAAACGGCGCGATTCTATGCACTGGAGGAGAAAAAGTTTCCGCAGGTTGTTTGCGAACTCAAGAAGATACAAACCATCAAAACCGTCAGCCCCGGCGTTTACACCGGAACCGTCGCGATTGATTTCACGTGCCACGGCGTGACCAAATCGCTGACCGTACCGATCAGCGTTTCGCATCTTCCCGGCGTCGCGAAACAGCGGTACCCGGATTTCGACGGCGACCTTCTGGTGGTCCGCTGTAACTTCGTGATTCGGCGTGCGGACTTCGGCATCGCGAAGGGCGTTCCGAATAACGAAGTCGCGGAGGAGATCGGGATTCGGGTCGCGATTGTCGGCACCGAGAAGAATCGTGCGACGGACACGCCTCCCGCGAATAAAGAGTCGGAAAAGACGGTGGTGGCAACGCCCGCACCGTCGAACATCCCGATAGCCCTTCTGGGCAAAACGTATTCCCTGGCCGAACGGATGGCGTTTCATCATGTACCCGGCGCGAGTGTCGCCGTGATCAAAAACTTTCAGGTCGCGTGGGTGGGACATTACGGCGAAGCGAGGCAAGGCAAGCCGGTCAGCGAGGACACGCGCTACATGGCGGGCGCGATGGGGCAGATACTGGTCGCCGCCGCGACATTGAAGGCGTCCGAGAAGGGAGAGATCGTGCTCGACGCCCCGATAAATAGTCTGCTCCGCTCGTGGAAAGTCCCGGCGAGTCCCCTGCTTGATCCGGCACGCCCGATCACGGTGCGCGACCTGCTCATGCACCGGAGCGGATTCAATTACGACAAATACGAGGGATACGCACCAGGCGGGTTGATCCCCAGCATCACCGACGTTCTGACCGGCGCGAAGCCCGCGCAAACGCCGCCCGCCACCCTCACCGCCGCGCCGGGAACCACGTTCGACATGGCGATGGAAAACTACGCCGTACTCCAGCAGATCGCCGAAGACCTGACCAAGCGACCGTTCGACGATGTAATGCGCGACCTGGTTCTCGCGCCGCTCGGGATGAAAAACAGTTCGTTTATCGTCCCCTCGCGCGACGTCGCAGCGGTCGGACACACCGAAGGGGGCGAGCCGCTTTCCGGCGGTTGGCGCGAATACCCCGAACTGGCGGCGTCCGGCTTATGGACAACACCGTCGGATTTCGCGGGCGGGCTTGCGGAACTTCTGCGCGATGCCGCCGGAAAAGGCGGAACCTACTTGAAACCGGAGACGGCGAAACTGCTCGTCGTGCCGATACCCGAGGCGAAAAAATCACCGCAGGCTATCGGATTCGGGATCGACACGCGGCAGGGCATCCCCTATCTCTACCGGGGCGGCAACACCGAGGGGTATTTCTGCCACCTCGACGCCGACCCGGAACAAGGGAACGCCGTTATCGTTTTCACCAACGGCAACCTGTGCTGGCGACTGACGAACGAGATCCGCGACAGCGTGGCGCGTTCCGAGGGTTTCCGTGGCTACGCAACCGAGGGAACGCCGTAGCCGGTTTGGCAGTAAAGGGAGGCAGGGGGCAATGATGAGCGTTCAAGCATTCTTCGGATCTTTGGTACAGTTCGGTCTGATTGCGGGGCTGTTCGTCGCGGGACCGTTCCTCCTGTTTTTCCTCAGCACCACCTATGCGGAGCATCTCGAAGCGCGGGGCAAGTACCATCAGTCGTATCGCTTTTCCCGCGCCGTTTACTATTTCACCGATATACCGCTTCTGCGTCTGTGGATCGGCAAATTCCACTATCTGCAACTCCGGGCATTGTCGGAACGTGCGGCGAAGATCGGAAACCAGACCGCCGCGCTAGATTGGCTACGCGACGCGTCCGATGCCCGCTTTTCGTCGTCGGAACGTGTCCACGCTCTGGCGCAACTGGCGACACTGCTCCGCAAACAAAACAGAACCGGAGAAGCCGAAGCCGCCGAAACCGAAGCACTCGCCATTGTCCCTGACCGAACCCGGCGTAAAGAGCGGTTCACTCTTTCGGACGAGGATGGTGCTTCTACCCGAAGTGCGCAAGCCGGGATTCTGACCGGGCAAGGACGATTTGCGCAGGCACTCGCCCTGCTCGATCAGTCGTCCACGCCCGATCTCTACCGGACACCGCTCATATTCACGGCGCAACGGTCGACTATTTTTCGCTATCTCGGTCGGTATGACGAAGCCATCGCCGAGTATGTCCGTCATGCGCAAGAATGGGCGGAACTTACCGACAAAATCCTGTCGCGTTCTACGTCCAACACAGTAGTCGATGCCAGGATACATGAAAGTTTCCAGGACTATGACGCGATTACTGTCCTACCCGGTGTAGAGTTGTATCTGGAAGCCGGGCAGACAGAAGCCGCGAGTGAGTTGTGGTCGCGTTTGCCGGTGGCGGCATCCCCTACGACACGCGCTTTGCGCCACGCAGTGGGGGCGTGGCTCTCTGCGGTGCGGGGCGATAGGGACGCCGCGAAGTCGCAGATGACGCAAGCCGAGTCCGCCCCGATCCGCGACGAGACCACTCGCCACACGGTCTCCCACACGCTCGCCCGTGCCGAATCCGCCATGCAAGACTATCCCCGCGCCGCCGAACGATGGGAAAGTCTGGTGCAAAACAGTGCACACACTCCACTCGCAAAAGCTGAGTACCGCGTTTCGCTTGCCGCCAGTTACGCGCAGATGGGGCGTGTCGCCGATGCCCGCGTACAGTACGAACAGGTGATCGCCGCCGGTTTCGAGGAAGCCGTGTTCACTCAGAAGGCGCGAGCCGAACTATCAGGACTCCCGGCGGATTCACCAGACGCCGACGCGGATTCAGACGCCTCGTAAAACGGGTAACCCTTTCCCGGCAGGGTAGTCCCTGCTTAGAAGGAACTCACCCGTTTTTATGTATACTGAGACCCTTACCCGCCGCGCACTCTTTGCCGCGAGTGCGGGAACTATCGCTGGGGCGACCTTGCTTGCTAACGCCAACGCCCAGGAGCCAAAGCCCGTGCAACCACGTGCGGGCTCCAAACCGGACGAGGGCGAACCACTTCCGCCGAATCAGCGGGTCGGTATCGCGATTGTCGGCATCGGCGCGTACGCTTCGGAGCAGATCATCCCATCGTTCGCCGAAACCCGGATGTGCCGCCTCGCCGGATTCGTCACCGGGGACGTCGCAAAGGGGCGGACGTTCGCCGAAAAGCACGGCGTTTCGGCGCAGAATGTTTTCACCTACGATCAGATGGCGCAACTCGCGCAACGGCCAGATATTGACGCCGTGTATGTGATTACGCCGAACGCGCTACACCGGGAACATACCGAAGCCGCCGCGAAGGCGGGTAAACATGTCCTGTGCGAAAAACCGATGGCGACGAACCCGAAGGACGCCGAGGCGATGATCAAAGCGTGCGCGGACGCCAACAAGATTCTGATGATCGGCTACCGTGCCCAGTACGAACCCTACAATTTGCGGGCTATAGAAATGTGCCGCACCGGGAAGTTGGGGCGGATCGTGTCGCTCACCTCCGAGCACGGGCGCACGGCGAACCCCGCCGAAAAACGCGACCAGTGGCGGCTTAAAAAGGCCCTCTCCGGCGGTGGATCGCTCCCCGATATCGGCATTTATTCGCTGAACGCGGCGCGATACCTGACCGGCGAAGAACCCGCCGAAATCTGGGCGACGATTTCGTCGCCGAAAAACGACCCGCGTTTCCAGGAAGTCGAGGCGACGGTGCATTTCACCCTGCGGTTCCCGAGCGGGATACTCGCGAACTGTATATCGTCGTATGACTGGAGCGAGGTAAAGCGCGGACAGGTGTTCGGCACGGAGGCGAGCCTGACACTCGACCCTCTTTCCGACTACTACCGCCACAACCTTTCCGTATCGCGCAAGGAACCGGGCGGCGAGACCCCGATAGAGCAGAAGATCCTGATCCCGGAAAAAAACCAGTTCGCGCTTCAACTGGACCACTTCGCGGAATGCGTTCGCACCGGCAAAACCCCGAAGACCCCCGGCGAGGAAGGGTTACGCGACGTTCGCTATATCGAGGCGATCTACCGGTCGGCGCGAGAAGGAAAATCCGTGAAAGTTTCCTGAGCCCTGCTCTCTCACCCCTGCCCCTCACATCGGAATGAAAGAGGGGCAGGGGTGAGAGAGCTTAAGAGTGCCCTGTCTCCTCGACGTCATACAAAAGCGAAACATCTTCGTCGTCTGGTCCGACAGTTTCGGCTTCCGCGCCTTCGGGGGGCGGGGCATTTTTCAGGAGGTGCGTGAGGATTGGCGGGGCGATGATCGAGGTCAGGAGCGACATTGCCACGATCAATGCGTAGATCGTGTCGTTGAAAATGCCCGCTCCTCGCCCCAGACTCGCGACGATGATGCCTACTTCGCCCCGTGGTACCATGCCGACTCCGATGATCGCGGCAGACCGCGCCCCGAGTGACCGCGCCGCGAATCCGCACCCGATCCATTTGCCCGCCGTGGCGAGCACGGTAATGATCGCGAGCGAGAGCAAGGTCTGCCAACCGGACAGCGCGGACAGGGAAACGTTCATTCCCGTGACCACGAAGAAGAACGGCGTCAGAAAGGCGAGAAGCGGCTGCATCTGCTTTTCCAGCGCGTGCCGTTGCTCCGACTCGGCGACCACCATTCCGGCGAGGAACGCGCCGATGATCGCGGCAAGCCCGATCCGCGCCGACAGTGCCGCAAGCCCGAGGCAACCGGCAAGCGACATGGTGAGCGGCGACAACGGGTTGATCGGCGCGTCCAGAACCGAGGACCGCTTTTGGATGATGCGTGTGCCGACCAGCGCGACGATGACTACGAAACCGACCGCTTGCAGGAGCACGAAACCTAAGTGCGCCCAATCTATGCCTTTCGT
>JACMIS010000840.1 GCA_014381035.1 Armatimonadota bacterium | reverse complement strand
GCAGTGCCTGTACGGGTGTTCGTGGGACATCTGGGACGCGAACGGCGAGGACGTGACGGTGAATCCTGTGACGCTTCGCGCGTATGGAAACTTGCCGCGTTGCCCGAACTGCTCGCAACTCGCCCGCCCGAACGTGCTGCTATTCAATGACTGGCGGTGGCAACATACCCGCTCTGAAGCGCAGGAGCGTCGCTTGGAAGGATGGCTCGGCGACGTGTTGGAAAAAGGCGGCAAAATCGCGGTGATCGAAATCGGCGCGGGGCGGGCTATCCCGACCGTGCGCCTGCTCTCGGAACGCGTCGCGGATGCGGCGGCGGCAACACTGGTTCGCATCAACCCGCGGGACTGCGTCGCGCCGATGCGTGGCGTATGCGCTTCGATTCCTCTCGGCTCGCTGGACGCCTTGACGCGAATCGCGGCGCTGCTATGACTGCCATCGAGCACCGGCAAAAAAATGCCCGGCGTAAACGGTGAAGTTTACAAGCCGGGCTAGTCATGGTGTTTCTCGTGCGATTATTACTGTTCGCAGGATGCGTGCCAATGCCCGCAAACCGAAGCAACATTATTTATTTATTTTTCGGACGTAGTATCCGTGCCACTTCTCGACGCACGGGACCGTATGTACGCGGAAACGTAATGCCCGGGTGGTTCCGCCGTCCCGGTGAGGAACGCTTCGCCCGTCGTGGTGTCCAGCAGGATCGGCCCGTTTCCCGCGAGCGCCCACGAAATATCGTCGGTACGCAAGTATCTCGCCGATTGATAATAATAAACCCATAAACCGAACTCCGGTTTTTGGTGGATTACCAATTCCATATGCTGTGTTGACTGCGCCAGATATTCGGCGACCGCTTCATAGGCTGCCTCCTCAGTGACGGGCACGGAAAGGCGGAAAACAGGACCGACCACGGCGGGGGACGTTTTATTCATGGGCGTTTTGCCCCGCCTGCGCCTGCCCGCGCAAAAATTGCAGCACGGCATGCTCCTCGGGTAGCAGCGCGTCTGGGACAGTATCTGCGTCGGCGGCGGCGGGGGGCACGCGGAGCGATTCCGGGAAGCCATCTTTAGCATAAGTATCGAGCACCACCGGATGAATGTAACACTTCCGGCACACGGACGGCGTGTTCCCGAGGTGTGACGCGACAGTCTTGATCGCTCGTGCCACGTTCTCTTTCACGGCGCTTGCCGTCGAGGCATTCTCGAATGCGGCAAGTTCCATCGCGCACAGCACGGTTCCCGACCATGTTCGGAAGTCCTTCGCCGTGAACGATTCGCCGGTGATTTCCTGCAGATACTCGTTCACGTCCTCGGAATGAACCGGTTTGATTTCGCCCGTCTCGGCGTCCACGTATTGAAACAGTTCCTGGCCGGGCAAGTCGCGCACATTCTGGACGATCTTTGCCAGTTTGCGACTTTTTAGTTCCAGACGGTGCCGGACGCCGGATTTACCGACGAACGAGAAATGTAGGGTTGCGCCCTCTACCGAAACGTGCCGGTTCCGTAGCGTCGTCAGACCGTAGTGTTTGTTGGCCTCCGCATACTCCTCGTTCCCGACGCGAATCCGCGTCGTTTCCAGGAGCCGCACTACCGTCGCCAGCACTTTCTCGCGCGGCAATCCGCGACGTGTCAGGTCCTCGGCGATGCGGGCGCGGAGACCGGGCAGGGCGTCCCCGAACGCCATCATGCGGTCGTACTTGTTCTCGTCGCGGGTCTCACGCCATCTGGCATGGTAGCGATACTGCTTACGGCTCTTCGCGTCACGCCCCGTGGCTTGAAGATGGCCATTCGCGTACGGGCAGATCCACACGTCGACGTATGCCGGAGGAATCCCGATCTTGCGAATGCGCTCGAGTACTGCTTCGTCCGCTATTTCCAGGCCGTCGGGATTGAGATAGCGGAAACCATTCGCCGCGCTTCCCGCACGGCGAATACCCGGCTTGCCGTCGGAAACGTAACGCAGTCCGGCAGACTTTGCCGCGTCGCGATTCGCCAATTCCTGCTGGCTTGTTAATTTAGCTTTGTCGTTCACTCTCTATTCCTACCCAATCCGAAGAATTTTTTACCAACCCCTTGACAGCGGGGAACGACATGTTGTATCTTCTGCGTATACGAATACGCACGGCAAATTTTCTCTGCGTATACGAATACATAAAGGCGAAACGTTTATGCGAAGAAGCGAGCGAAATACGGGTGCTGTCACGGCAAAAGACATCGGCAATGCTCTGGGCTTGTCGCAACCGACCGTGTCGCGCATTTTGACTGGCGCCGCCGGATACCGCGTTGCTGAGGACACGCGCGTTCGTGTGATGCAAGCCGCCGCCCAGATGGGATACCGACCGAACGCCGTCGCCCGCTCCCTGCGCCGCCGCCGCACGAACATCGTCGGGTTCTATACGGGGTACGGCTATGTGGACGCCCGCAATGCATTTCTTGCGGCGATCATCGGCAGCATCCAGCAAGCCGCGAGTCGGCGGCGCGTCGATGTGCTCCTGCACAGCATGTCGCGCGATACTTCTACGGACGATATTTATGGGGAGCTGATGGACGGGCGTGTGGACGGTCTATTCCTGCACACACATGTCGGTGACCCGCTCGCCGAGCGGCTCGCCGAGTCCGACGCGCTGCCGGTAGTCGCCATCGCGGACGCCTTGCCCGGCATCCCTTCCGTGGTTTGCGATGACGAATCAGGGACCCGCGCATTAATCGCACACCTTTGGGAGCGAGGGCATCGCCGGATCGGTTATGTGTATCCACGCACCCGTTTCGCCTCCGTCGAGCGACGCATAGGCGCGTTTTTGACCGAAATGCGCGAACGTGGAACCGAATCCGAGGCTCCTTTGTTCGCTATAGATATAGAGGACACTCTGCCCGCGTTGGCCGAGATTCGGGCGATGCCAAACCCGCCGACGGCGGTGTGTTGCTGGAATGACCTGACGGCATACGACCTGATCCGCGAGTGCGGCCAGGCCGGGATACGGGTTCCCGGCGGGCTGGCTATCGCCGGTTTCGACGGCTTGATGGACCCGAAGCTGACGCCGTGCCGTCTGCTGACGGTTGCCGCGAACTGGAACGTCATCGCGGAGCAGGCGATGGAACAACTTTTCGCACAGATCGAATCGCGATTTTGCCCGGAAGAGGAGAGTAGCCCGGTATCCCCGGTAACAACGCTCCCGGTACAACTGGTCGAAGGGGACACCGCATAGATAGCAATCATTTTTGCCGTTTGAAAGAAACGGTATTTACTCCCGCTGCCGGGAATCGTTCAAAAGGATAATAAAACAATGCAGAAAACAATTACCGCCGTCGCCGGTCGAAAACAAACCGGTTTTACCTTAATCGAGCTACTCGTCGTGATAGCCATCATAGCCATTCTTGCCGCGATACTTTTCCCGGTCTTTGCCCAAGCACGCGCCAAGGCACGTCAAACATCCTGCCTGTCCAATATGAAGCAACTCGGACTCGCCGCGATGCAGTACGAGCAAGACTACGACGAAACCGTGGTGCCGGGCTGGATCGGCGTCGGGTTCGATACGTCATCTCCTTACAGTTGGCCGGGAAGCCAGCGATGGATGGACCTGATTTTTCCATACGTGAAGAGCCTCCAGGTGTACAACTGCCCCAGCGATGCGGACGTGGTCCCGTACCGAATGACGCCGCCCGGACAGACTATCAGTGATCCGCTATACTTCGAGAGCATGAGCAATCCCGGCTCTTACGCCAGCAATGCGACCTACTGGGGCGACGGCGACGGTGTACCGACGAACAACCCGATGGGCCAAGCGTCCGCTGCGATCGTCCGACCTGCGGAGACGATTCTGCTCGCCGAATACCGCGCTTATTTCGTTCCGCCGTGCGCAACTGGTGATGGATGGGGGGTCGCCGAGATCGCCTGGCAGAACAAGGACGCGTGCGATGCGACGTTCTACCCGCAACTGAATCCGCCGATGATCGGAAAAACGCCCGGTCGTCACAGCGGCGGCTTAAATGTCGCGTATGCCGACGGACATGCGAAGTGGTCGCGGGTTGACAACCTGGCGAAGGTGAACGCAAACGGCGTCCGCCCTCCGTTCACTATCGAGGAGGATTAAATGACGACCATTAAAGGTCTGCGTGGCGCGGGATTCGCTGTGATGTCGCTGTCGCTGGCAAGTTTAGCTTCTGGCTGTGGCGACGACAGCGGCGGAGCCAATAACGCCGTGCGTAGTGAAGTCGAGAAGAATACAGCTACTGCTGCCAGCACGGGCACCAGTCCCTACGGCAAAGTCTCGAACGAGACAAAGTTGCCGCCCCAAGGCAAGCCGCCCGAGCCGGGTGCGGATATGTCCAAGCGGGGACCCGCCGGCGGACGACCCGCACAATAAATGGTGCATCGGTGGAAGCGGGCAGGGCGATTCGCCCTGCCCGCTTCTTTTTGAGGAACAAATGATGAACCGCAGAGAATTTGTTGGGACAGGCATCAGCCTGCTCGCGGCAGGAAATATCGCCGCCGCACAAGGAAAAACATCTGGTATGACCAAACTCGTTAAAAAAGGCGAGACGTGGCAACTCCTGCGCGAGGGAAAACCATACTTCGTCAAGGGTGTTGGAGGGACGCAGAAACTGCCGCTCCTCAAGTCGCTCGGGGGGAACTCGGTGCGCACCTGGGGCGTGGAGAGCGCGAAGCGCGACCTGGATGCCGCCCACGCGCAGGGACTGACCATGACGCTCGGCATCTGGCTCGGGCACAAAGTTCACGGCTTCAAGTACGACGACCCGAAAATGGTGCAGGAGCAGTTCGAGAAAGCGCAAGCCGCCATCCGCGAGTTCAAGAACCATCCGGCACTGCTGGCGTGGGGCATCGGGAACGAGATGGAAGGCGACGGCAACGATCCCCTGGTCTGGAAAGCGATCCAGGAGATCGCGGCGATGGCGCACAAAGAAGACCCGAACCACCCGACGATGACCGTCACGGCGGAGATCGGCGGCAACGCCAACAAGGCGAAGGCGGTGCAGGACCTTTGCCCGGATATCGACATCATCGGGATCAATTCGTACGGCGGACTGGGTTCGCTGGCGGATCGGCTCAAGGAAGCGGGCATTACCAAGCCGTATATCGTGACCGAGTACGGACCGAACGGACCGTGGGAAGTCGGCAAGACGCGCTGGGGCGTCTCGCTCGAACCGAACTCGTCCGAGAAAGCCGCTATGTATCTCGGAAACTATCTGCGCTCGATCCGCAATCAACCGGCGTGCCTCGGCTCGTATGCGTTTTTATGGGGCGACAAGATGGAAGGGACGCCGACCTGGTTCGGTATGCTCCTGCCCGGCACCGGGGAACGACTCGCCGCGACCGACGCGATTTCGTATCTGTGGACCGGCAAATGG
>JACMIS010000839.1 GCA_014381035.1 Armatimonadota bacterium | reverse complement strand
TCGCGGCGTAGGCGACGATGCGACCGGCGCGTTCATCCTGATAGCGGCGGAGCGGGTCAATCATTTCGTCGTTGTTGATTCGATACGTTGCGGGATTGGTGGTACGCAGATGGCGAAACGCCCATCCAGCACGGACAAAATGGTAGGGAATCAACGGGTTTATGGAACGCATCGGGCGAAAACCTCCGGGCAGTGTGTCGGCAGCAGCCATGTTTCGGGGCACGCCCGATGGTATTCGCGCAGTGCCTGCAATGTCTGGTGGGCGGCATCGGTATCGTCGGTGAAGAAACGGGTCGCCGGGTGAAACGGTCTGTTTTCCCGGATCGCCTGTGCCGAGTAGGTCGCGTCGGCGAGGAAGAACAGCGTTTCGCTTTGCGTTGTGCGTGCCAGTAGCCCTATCTGCCCTCGGGCATGACCGGGTAGCGAAACGAGGAGGCAGGAGCCATCGCCGAACAGGTCCTGCGCCTCACCCAAACCGGGAAGTGATTCGTTGGAGCGCAACGTTTCCGACCACGTCGTGCGGCAGGTGAAATCGGCGGGTAGAAGTGGTGGTAGAAAAGCCCGCCGGAGAGCGTCAAAGCCGGTCCGCCCCTGTATCTCCTCGAAAGCCATCCGGGAACAGACGAACCGCGCCGCGCCGAAATCCTGCAAGCCGCCAATATGATCGGCGTGAAAATGTGACACGATCACGGTTTTAATAGCATCGGCGTGCAGTCCGAAATCGGTGATACGGTGAACGGCGGCGTCGGTTCCCCGCAACTGGAAAGGGGTCACCATCCGGTACAACCGGTACGGAAACACCTGTGTCGCATCCATCACTCGCGGGGCGTATCCCGTGTCGAAGAGAAGCCAACCGTGGGTTGAATGGTGCAATAGAGCGCACACGGCATGGCAATGTACGGTTCCGTTTCCGGTGCCGTAGGCGACACGCCCTCGAACGGTACAGAATCCCGTGTCGAGCAGATGCCATTCGGTGATCACAACGCGAGCCCTTGCTCTTTCTGGAGAGCAGAGATGGTTCGCGCCAAGCCGTCAGCGAAGGAGACGATGGGGGTATAGCCCAGATCATGGCGTGCGGCGGAAATGTCGTAGGTTTGTGTTCGGGCGAGAATCAGCGCGGAGTAACGGGACAGGAACGGTTCGCGTCCGGTGATGTTCGCCACCGTTTCCGCGCTTCCTGCGATGGCAAGCGCGACGGACAGCGGAACGCTTCGCTGTATCGGGGGCAATCGAAGCGACGCCAGAACATGACCGATGACTCCCCAGAGGCAGGGAGCGTCCGCGGCGGGGTCGCCGTTCGTGATCGTGTACGTGTTGCCGACTGCCTTCTCCGATCCCCCGGCAAGAAGCAGGGCATGAACGACATTGTCTATATACGTCAGATCAACGCGGTTATCTCCCGCGCCGATTTGCGGCAATCGTTTCGCTGCGGCGGCGCGGAGCAGGCGCGGTAAAAGCGACGTGTCCCCCGGACCGAAGACCGCTTTCGGGCGCACGATCACCGTTTCCAGATCGCCGCGCGCCGCGTTCACTAAATCCTCGCCCTCTTTTTTGGTACGCGAATACGGCGAGACAAACCGGGCAGGATATGGCGCGGCTTCGGTTTGCCGGACGCAATCGTTGCCGCTGAATGTCACGGACGGCGACGAAACATAAACGATACGCTCGACACCTTCCGCACCGCAACCCTCTAAAACGTTCCGTGTGCCTCCCACGTTGACGGCTTCGAACTCGCGCACATCGCCCCACGGCGCGGAAAACGCCCCGACATGGTACACCGTGCGAATACCCTGGCAAGCCGCCTTTACCGCATCTTTGGCACACAAATTGCCATCAAACGGTTCTGCGCCCGCCGCGTGAAGTGCGTTCAAAACAACACGGTTTCGCCCGAACGCCCGTACCCGTTCTCCCTGTCGAAGTAGTGCATGGACAAGATGCGTGCCGACAAATCCTGTCGCACCCGTGACCAGAATCGGCTTCGTAGCATTCGCGTTCATGGTTGTATTGTACGGCGCGAATGTTTGCGCGACCTGTGCCGAACGCCCTATCTTTCGTGCGCACTGTGTAGGACATTTATCACGTAACCGCCAATCTACCCACTGACACAAACTGTCTGCGTTGTCTCAGCGACAAAACCGGAGGAATTATTGAAAACATCGAATTTGACATCGTCCAGCGAGACGATAGGTATCGTACCCTCTGGAGAGATGAATGTCGCTTCTACCGGTAGTAACTCTCTGCTTTCCAACGTAGTCGCCGCGCATGGTGGCGAAGCGTTCCTGTCTATTCGGTCACTTACCGTTGTCGGAACCGGACAATTCTTCACCCCTCCGCAAATCGGACGGTTAAAGATCGCTCTGGATTCCTTTACGCTCTATACGGCATCGGGCGGGCGTAGCCGTCTGGAAGCAAAATCCGTGTTCGGTGCGCTCGTTTTCGTGATCCGGGGAGAGGATAAGGGGGGACTTGTCGTAATGGGCGGGCGAAAACAGGAACTCCCCGCAGAGCACATGAGCGGTCTCGAACCGATGGAGTTTCTCCGCATGGCGTTCAACAACAATTACGCCGTGACGGAACTTCCCGAAAATACCGGGGACAGTGCACCGGATAACGGGGCGGAACGATGCTACGAGATCAGAAGCCTCAGCGGTGAAGTGACGTGTCTCTTTGTAGATGCAGAAACGAAACTGATGCGGAAATTAGTATCGAATCGTAGCCGGGGAGAGATGACGGTTTCCCTTGCCGACTATCAACCCGTTGCTGGTGCGCTGATACCCGGCGATTTGCGGTTGTTGGAAAACGGCGAGGAAGTGTTCCATCTCGTCGGCAAGGAAATCACGCCCAACGATGTGCTGAACGACAAACTGTTTCAAACGCCGTGACGAATGCTGGAGACGGATTTCTACCACAAAGGACACAAAGATTTTTAAAGTTTTTCGCTCCGCTCGCGAATGAGGTGGTGGAACTAACCTGGTAAGCCCCACCCTTAAAAACCTTTGTGTCCTTTGTGGTAGAAATCCATCACCGGCGCAGGTTGCCGAGCGCGATGGTGAAGTCGGCGACGGTGAGGGCGTTTTCGCCGCCTTCGTCCGCGAGGCGGATCATCGCTTGCAGACCGGCGTCATTTACCAGAGCACGTAAATCCGCCCCGCTGAAGTTTTCCGACGCTTCCGCCAGATCTTCCAGTTTCACTTCGGGCGAGATATTCGCTTTACGCGTCAGTAGGGTTAACAGAGCGAGGCGTCCTTCCTCGTCGGGTGCCGGAATCTCGATCTGGCGCGAAAGACGACCGCCGCGTACCAGTGCCGGGTCCAGCATATCCGGGCGGTTGGTCGCGCCGACGATGAACAGACCATGATTCGGCTTGATACCGTCCATCTCATGCAGGAACTGGTTGACTACCTTGTCCGAGTACTGATGCACCCCCCCGGCGCGATTCGGTATGAGCGCGTCGACCTCATCGAGAAAAATAATCGCGGGCGGATTGGCGCGGGCTTCGGCGAACAGTTTCTGCACCGCTTTTTCCGACTCCCCGACCCACATCTGATTGATCTCGGCGACACTCACCGTCAGGAACTTCGCCTTGGTTTGTGCGGCTAAGATGCGGGCGACCGTGGTTTTACCGGTTCCGGGCGGTCCATACAGGAGCAAGCCCGTCGGCGGTTCGACGCCGAGTGAGCGAGCGAGCGACGGGTTTTCCAGAACTAGCTGCATCTGGCGTAGCTCGCGTTTGGTCCGGGCGGGCAGAATGATGTCGTCCCAGGTCAGCCCTTTGGTCGGATCGCCGGGGGGCAAGGCGGAAACACCGTGCGGCGACGAAGAATGGATCACTGGCGGCGTCATGCCCCCGGTCGCGGAGGGCGGCGGCATTTGCGCGTACCCACCCTGCGGATAGCTGGCAGACGAATTGCGCTTGCTGGAGGTCGCATTTTCGAGCGAACGCACCATCGCGGAAAAGTCACGGTTCTGCGGGACGAGATCATACGCACGGCGGGCGGCGACCAGCGCGGGTTCGTTGTCTCCGAGATAGCGCAACGCCTGAGCACGGCGATAATGTACGTCCGCGAAGTTCGGGGCGAGTTCGGCGGTCTGATCGAAATGGTTCAACGCGGCACGCATCTCCTCGCGGTACCGCTCGATCCAACCGGTCTGCCCGATGGCGCGACTTGTGGCGACAGTGGCAAGTCCTAACAGTGCCAGGAAAACATCCGCACCGGGCGCGGTCTTCTCTTCGGGGATCGCCATCGAGGCGGGCAGGATCGCCTCGCCCCGGCGCAGATGGAGCATCCCGCGTGTGTAATGCAGTTCGGCTTGCGGCGCGAGACCGGGATTAATCGGGTTCATTTTTTGCCCCCTTTCCACAGTGGTGACAAACTGAACGCGACGGCGAGAAGCAGGTATGCCGCGAAGACCGAGTCATACCCGAGCCGTTTTTCAAAACCCGGACGCAGTTTGGGCGGGAAAATATGGTAGTCCAGCAAGTAAATGATCGCCGAGGCCAGTCCGCCGGAAAGAAGCGACTGCGGAAACGCTATCCTTCCGGCAATCGCTTCGTACATCACGCCCCACGTGACCAGAGCCGCACCGTTCAATCCCAACCCGACCAGCGTTTCGCGGGGAACGAAGCCGTCCCGGTTTGCCGCGTTCTCGCCGAAGAACATATGGGCGATGCCGTTGAACGGTGTCCACGGGTCGCCCGTTTTCGCTTTTCCGTAGGCGGCTATGACGGCTGTGGTAGTCGCCGCCCCGACCAAGCCGGTGATGATTCCATTTTTAAGAAAAACTAACGTACCGTTGTCTGGTTTCGCCATGCGAGAAAAATAATACCCTTCGTGGGTTCATTTTACCCGGTTTTGACCACGGACGTTCAATGTCCGCCACTATCGCTCGGTGGTGCGTCTGCCCATGACTTCATGGGGTTCGATATAACTTGGTTTCCCCATTATTTCCGGTTCCGGTGCCATCTCGCCCATCATCGGTGCGCCCATTATTGCAGAAGGTGTCTCTACCGGGACGGGCGTTTCGACCGGAGCAGGTGTTTCCAGCGGGATTGGTGCGACCGCGAGGGTGGCTGTGACTGGTGGCGAGATGCGTTGCGCCCACACTTGCCACCGTTCCGCAAATAGCGACGGCTTATCCGCGCCGATACGGACTCCCTCGAAGGCGAGCATGAGACCGGACGTGACGCCGACCACGACTGCCGCGAACGCTCGCGTGATTTTGCGCTTGACCGCCGCGACACCGACCGGACAATCCTGCGTCATCACCGTTCCGTCCGCCCGTTGGTAGTAACGGATGCACACATTGCCTTCTTTTTCGCGAATCAGCGTGGCGGCTTCTTTGCCCGTCATCGCCGACAGATTGTAGACGTTCTTCTTGCACGATCCGCAGTAGCGCGATTTATCGTCGCCGACCATTTGCGACCATTCGGCGCGGCACGGGGTCGCGACTCGGGTTCGGGCGAGTAGTTGGGTGTCGGTGGTTTTTCCTGACATCGGTAACGGCATCATCGGTGTTTGTCTCCTGGACGAACGGTTTTGGCTTGCTTGCCGATTTGGACGCACACCAGGGGAATCTCCTTCAAATAAATAAATGGGTACGGCGGGGATGGCACATCCCCGCTCCCTCCGGTACAACACACCCGATGGAAGAAAATGCTACCGAATCTGTGTATGCCGTTCTGACACAGCGGCACGCCGAGCGAACCGTCGCCGAGGTCGCCACACAAATCGGTGTGAGCGAACCGGAAACACTCGCAACAATGCAAGCCCTGATGCGAGACGGAAAGGCGTTCGCGGTTTCCGCCGATGGTTTTCTGTCCGATGTCGCCTGGAAGCGGGTCTGCGATACGGCGGCGCGGATACTGACCGCGTTCCACAAGCGCAATCCGTTCAAGCGTCGCGCGCCGGATTCGGAACTGCGTCCTTCGCTCGCCAAAGCCGCGGCGGTGCGGGATTATCTCGCACTGAAAGCCGCGCTGGAAACCGCCGGGATCTGGGTTCGGGAGAGCGGCGGAGCACGACTACCGGCTTTCGCGATAGTTCTGCCGCCGCGCTGGGAAGTCGCCGCACTGGAGATGCTCCCGGTGTTTGTCGCCGGAGGGTTGAACGATCCCCCGTGGCCCGGCAACTTTCGCGCCAATTACCCGCGAGACGTACCGGTGGACGCGGTTTTGGACGTGCTATGCGAACAGGGGCGACTCGTGCGGCTGGACACGGACCTGTATATCGCGGTGGAATCGCTGGAGCGGGCGAAGGAGACGATCCGCGCCCTTGCCGATGCCGGAACCCCGATCACGGTCGGTGCCGTCCGCGACGCGACCGGTTCTTCACGACGGGTGGTGGTTCCGCTTTTAGAAACGCTGGACAAGCAAGGATTCACCACCCGGCACGAGGAGACGCGGACAATAACCGCTAAAACCGATACGAGAGCAGAACCGACGGACCGCCAAATTGGACTTCGTTCAACTCGCCGGTAAAGGTGTAGGTCGCTTCCAGTGCCCAATCGTCCACGAAATCGAGTCCGATACTCGCCTTGCCGCCGAACTTGACCTCGTCATCCTGAACGCCGTTGATGTCGTAGCTCAGGAAGTACGCGCCGACTCCGGCACCGACAAACAGACGGGGGCTGCTGAGCCGTGTCGCCGCGAAACCGGCTTTCGCACCGGGGTAGAAGCGGAAGCCGATCCCGCCCGCGACGAACGACGCTTCGTTGCTATCTTCCTCAACATGGAACGCGGAGTCGATGTACAATTCCGGCGTGAACGGGCGCGTGATTCCGCGTGGCGGCAGGTCTACGGACGCACCCAGAGAAATGAATACTTTTTCTGTGCTGTCGCGCAACGCTTTTTCCTGCGGGAAAAACACGCCGAATTTCAAGCGACCCGGTTTGCGATAGTCGCTACGCCCGGTAAAAAGAGCCTGTCGTTTCGGGTCGAAAAGCGGGGGAACCGGTTTCAGGTCGGATTGCCGGTACTCCGGCTTATCGGTCAATTGCCCCGCTTTTTCCAGATCGGTCAGCGGGTCGGGAACTTCGGCAGGTTTCGGTGCGGGAGAGGGTGCCGGTTCCGGGGTTTGCGCCCCAGCGAACGGAGCGGATAGACCGATCAATACCGGCACGGCGAGCAGGCAGAAAATAGAAATCACAGGGTAACGAAAACGGCGCATAACGTCCTCCAAAAACGCGGGCAAAAATAGGGGAGCGCGTGGCAAACCGTGCGGCATACTCCTCCCATTACTGTATTATGGCAAAATAACCGAACTTCCTTCCCGCTGAATTCATTCCCGGAGCCCCAACCCGCTGTATCGGGGCTTGGGAGGGCTTAAAGAAAAATTGTTGAAAATAACCCTAAAGTTTTCGCGAAAACCGGTAGGATAATTACCGGGTAATCCCAACTAATAACAAACGTGCTACGACTCATAGGAACGGAACATCTCGCAAGGGGAATCCGTCTAAGCGATAGATATTCTGTGAATGCGCGTGTGGGCGACCGGATCGAGCCTCACCGCACCCCAACCTGTGAGGAGCCGAAAAACGAATGAAGTCCCAAGTCCGCGCCCGACGAAGCGCATTTACTCTGATCGAATTGCTGACGGTCATCGCGATAATCGCGGTGCTCGCCGCGATCATCTTCCCGGTCTTCGGAGCCGTGCGCGAGAACGCCCGCCGCGCCGACTGCATGACGAACATGAAGACGATTTCGACCGCGTTGAAGCAGTACGAACTCGACAACCGCAAGTACCCCGACTTCCTGTTCGCTCCGGCAATCGCCGTAGGTCCAGACATAACTGGTGATGGGCAACCTGACTGTAAGCATTATGGCGACCTTAAATCGGGTAAACTCGTCGTTGCGACAGGATCAGATGTGGCTTGCACTCAGGATCAAGCGTCGGCGACAGGCAAGCTCGGTGGGGATTACGTGGATTCGGCTGGCAACGTCATCGCCTCGGGCGGTCTGTATCCGGAATACGTCAAGTCACTCAGCACCTATCTCTGCAAAAACAACACCTGGTTCTACGCGAACAATGATCCGGCATACGCCGAGCCGCCCGGTTCGGACGGTTACCCGGTGACGTCTGCTAAGTCCTTTTACAATGCTGGTTCGCTGGAAAAGACAAAACTGTCCGATTACAACGATAAGTATGGCGGCGGCAATGCCGACGACGCCGTAGGACTGCGCTTCTACAAGTTCGATTCCTATGACATCAATCCGCTGATTCAGAAAGATGGCTCTGGAGAGGCACTGGCGAAAATCGACCCGACGCGATGGGTGGTTCGCTACCAGCGTCAGTGGATGGGAGTCGAGCCCGATCCCAGTGCGATAACGCAGGACAAGGCGCGACAGTTGTATCAGGACCAATTGATGTGGCGGAACCCGAGCGATGACGCGGCGGTGACGATGTGTTCGCACCATGCGGCGAAGGGCAAGGCGATTGTGCTCTACCTGTCCGGTACCGCGAAAGTGCTCGACCTTGGCGTCCTGAATGACAAGGAAGCTGTCGCGGTAAACGCGGGCGTTCCCGCGACAACGGCTGACTTTGATACCTTCAAAATGACGCCGTAGCTTCTCCTTGTGAACAATTGAATACTGCCTGTAGGACGGAACAATTACGCAAGCGGTCCCGTCCTACAAACGAAAAGAAGGGTCTGCCCCTACGAAACGCGAATAGTACGTAGAATAAGGGTAGACCCGAACCTTGTCGGACGAAGCAACCGCTTCGATGTTACTTACAGGCAGATATCAAACCATAATGAATACCGACCGCTTGCAAAACGACTACGGCAATGTTGCCAGGACTCTTCCAGGAAATACCCCGCGGCGACGAAACGCCGGTGGTTCACTTGTCGAAGTACTGATCGTGCTGGTCGTGATTCTGATCGGCATCTTCGCGATCATTCAGATTTTCCCGATTGGCTTCACGTCGCTCAAAAAGAGTGAAGCACGCCTCCGCGCCGACCGCCTCGCCCGCAATGTCACTGAATCCCTGTCGGTAGACGCGTCCACGTTACCGGAATCCATTACGTTCTCGTACTACGACAGCGGGGTTCTGACGACGGTGACGAACGAAGACCCCGATAATCTCGGCACCTATATGGGGACCGCCGCGAACAAGCTTTATTTCAGCGACTTGAACAAGTACCGGTATGTCAAAAACGAACCGATCCGGGTTCCACTGGCGAGCGCGGCAGGCGGTGCCGGATTCGGTGCCGGGGTCGGCAGCATCCACTTTCTTACTTTCGGTCCGATCTTCATGAACGGTGTGGTCGGCGACCCGGCGAACGTCCCCGATTATAACGACCAGAGTAGTATTGATCTGTATGATAGCTACTTGAAAGTAACCAGCGAAAAACTCACCGGGCTTTCTGTGAACTCTATCGAAGGGAACAACACCCCCCGCAATCCGGCATCGGGTTATACGGGAAACCTTCGCGGGGCGAATTCCTACGTCATTGATTATGGTGATCAAGAACTCCGCGGGAATCCCGATGACGAGAAACCCGTCATCCTTTTTGCCGCCGAGAGTGTGGAGCGCAAGTTCGAGATAACATTCTCCTACGAGGATTATGTCGCCGGTTCCTCGGTCGTCAAGCAGGGTACCTGTGAAATCACCGTCCCGGCGAACTCGTTTGGATGGATGGCGGTTTTCGACAACGACGCGAACGATGACAAAACCACCGGCGACAACGATCTGTTGTTACGGAAAACGATTCTGAGTGGGAGCGAGATCGTAGTGCGCGACTTCACCCGGTTGGCGGCTACCGCCTCATGGAGCGCGACCGATCCGTACCAGTACAAGCTGGCTTCTCCCAATATTTCGACCAACGCGAACCTCGGCGTGATCGCTTTCAACCCGGCGGGCGCCAACTTCTCGGTGTCCGTGCCGGGCGGCACGAAACCGTTCACCGCACTGGCGTCGTACGCCGTGCTGGACTGGCATATTTTGCGCGACGACCGGCAGGTACCGGTCGGCGGCAAGGTGCGCACGAGTTTGCCGAGCATCCGTCTTAAAGGCGACGAATTCGTTGACTTCACCGCCACCGGAGCAGACCGGACGCAGATTTACCCAGGGTTGTTTCCGCAAGTGCCGATCTACCGCTCCGGCGATACCCCCCCTTCCAACACGGATAGCCCTGATATTCAGGTGTTCAACCTGAGTGATCTTAGTGGGACACCGAAGCGTCTTGATTTGAATGATGAGCTGGCGGACCCGGGCAGCACGCCCGGCGATTACAAGAATTACGAGACCGACATTACCCTTGCCGTCAATCAACAGCCGTATTACTGGATCAACCGGTCCGGGCGTGGCGGCACCTATCCGACCGGGACCATCTATATCAACACGAACCGCGTTCCGGTCGGGTCGAGAGTCCGGATCCTGTACAAGGCGCAGGGCGATTGGGCGGTAGCGTTCCAGAAGGCGGCGAAAGCGTATCGGTTGAACCCCGACATCACCGCGACGCGTCCGATCACCGTTGGGATTCCGGCGGCGACGACATCGTCAGTGGCGGAATCATTCGCGGTGGACCGGCGGGCGGCTGGATTCGGCGACGACCGTATCTACTTCCACCGCTCGGAATTGAACAAAGGGTTGACCGCCGCTTTCGAGATTGACACGGCGGACGGGACTACCCGACTTCCCGCACGGCAGTTTACGATCCCGAACCCGGACGGTGACTATTCCTATGCGGTCGCCTCCGAAGTCGCGCCGGAAATCATGGCGTCGAATGTCACCGGCTGGCGCGTTTATGGAGACGTGAACGGTGCCTCGTTGAAGACGCGGGTGATCTGGCAGGATGAACAGAACGGGCGCAACCCCTGGCGCGTCTCCGATCTGGAAACGTTTGTAACAAGGCAGGCGCAGTAGACCATGAAACGAAACACCAACTATAGCCACGCGATTTCTGCGTGGAAACGCAACACCGGTGCAAGCCGCCTGTCTGTACGCGCCTTTACGCTCGTCGAACTGCTCGTGGTCATTGCTATTACGAGTATCCTGCTCGGCTTGCTCTTCGGACCGATCATTTCGTCGTTCAACCTGACACGGCGTGCGCGTTCCATCTCGCAGGCGCAGGACGCCGCCCGGTTCGGCTTGGAGCGACTCACCCGCGAACTCGGTCGAGCGACCTATATCTACGACAACGGCTTGTCGCCCGTCGCGATTCCGATGGCGTATGACGAGGTCGCGTCACAGAGCGGTCCTTTCGATATTGGAGACCCGACCGACCCCTACGCCCCGTCGAAATGGCCCCTGTTAGCGTATGCACGGATTGATCTGGTACAACCGGCGGTGCGGCAGGATGGTAACGACATTATTGACCCGACCACGGGACAACCCATCGGAGGTGCCGAGTTGCGCCCCGGTGTGCGTGGCAAGCGAGTCACCCGATATTTTCTGGCACTCCGTTTCCCTGGGATCGACCCTGATACTGGTAACCAACGACTATATCAAAACCGCTACGAGTTCCGGCGAATTGATAATGACAATAACCCGGTGATTCTTTACCGCGCCGAATACGATCCGACTGATCCAAACCTATTTGATTTGGATGCTGCTGATTACGGTAGCACGGTAGCGAATAGTGGTGGCTTTAATGACCCTGCATTTTTTTACGCCAGTAAAGCATCAGACGCGGCTCAGCTCAATGCTCGCGGTACTCCTGCGAATGGCAGGTCCTATGGTGAAAACTGGCGAGCAATCGCGCAACCAGTGCTTGTTTCCGATAACGTAGATCTGCTACGCTGGAACCGTGTCGGAGCGGCGACAAATCGCGTCGAGAAGGACAGGAATGATCCCTTCGCGTCCACAACGACGTTCGCGCCGGTGGCGGTCCCTGACGATGTCGCGTCGCCCGGCTTTCTGACCAGTGGCGGCGTGGAAACTCCGGCGGCAGTGCCGACCCTGTACCAGGCAAAGTACGCCGCGTGGACGTATCCCTACACGATCAATGTTTTGCGCGGGTCTACCGGCTACGGCTCCGGACGCCCGCTGGAACCGTTCGGCTCCATGTCACTTACTGTGGATCGCGATTCGAGCGGCAACGTTTTTATCGTGAATACCGGACAACAGGTTTTCCAGAGTTCGGGCACCCTGATTACCAACCCGGCGAACGTTTATGCTGTTTATAGCCCGACAACCCGAAAACTGTTCGTAAAAACGGCGCGACTGACATTCGCAGTGGACGCGGACCGGGGACGCATCGAAACGGCATTCCCGCCACTTATGGGCGTTCAGAATGGGAGTAATATTGGGATTCCGTATTACATACCGGTAGGCACGAATGCGGCTACCCCTGTCACGCCCACGCTGGGCGTTCCTGTTCCTGCCGGTGAGTTGATCCCGACGTTCTTTTCGATTGATACGCGCGATCCGCAAGCAGGAGTTGGCGGCGTCCCGACCAACCTTGGCATCTTCCAAGCGGATCTTTTCACCTCGAACTACATACCTGTACAAACCGGGTTGGGAGGAACGATATCGAACGCGTCACCTTTGTTCGGATTTGGGGAAAAGGAGACTGGTGTTGAAACGCGCGGCGTGCGAATCATTCCCGGGTCGGAGCGATTATCCGCGCCTGTCTCCACTCCACTAGATGCTCCTGGCTCACCGACATCCTGGTCTCGTGTCGGTGCTCTGGGCAGTGTCGAGCAGCAACCATCGAAATTCGAAGTCGTTGCCAAGGTGGCACCTGCAGAGCCTCGATTCACGACAGTGATAGAGCGGAGACCGTTGTATGCTTTTCAGTATGATTTTTATCCGACAGGCTCGAACGTGCCCGCGACACAACT
>JACMIS010000838.1 GCA_014381035.1 Armatimonadota bacterium | reverse complement strand
CCGTTAATGCCTCCGGTCGCTCCGCGCTTTTGATCTTGCGCAGGAGCACTCCCTCACGACTGTACTTTTCGATCACTTTGCGTGCCGGGTAGGAGATATAGGTGTTCCCCTGTAGATCGGCGGCGAAGAAAACCCGCGATAAGGGAACCGGAGTCGGCGGGGGAGTCGGTACCTCGAACTCCGCGATGATACGAATCGCCTCCCCGGTTTTGGAAAGTGATGTCATCTTTCCCGAAGCATCCCGGACGAAAAAGACGCCTACTTTCGGGGAATACGCCAACAGATCACCCCGCGCCGAGAATGTCCGGCTGCCAAACCCGACAGGGTCTTTGTACTCCATTTTCGCGTAATCTTTGATCTGGATGACGTTGCCCGTCATGGCACCCCCGGAAGAGTTTTTTGGCAAAGGTGTCGGGGTGGGGAGTGGCGCGAGAATCCGCCCGACATTCTGCCGCACATCCTTCGCCGTTGCCAGTATCGCCCCGATCCCCAATGTCAGGACACCCACAAACGCTAAAAAACTAACGAACGGTGGGATACTGTTACCGCGTCGCGAGCCAGACGACCGGACCGCATCCATGTCCACCACCTCGGGGCGCTTCGCCGGGCGTCGTTCCTCGATAGGCGTTGTGACCGGTCGTTCCGCCGCACTGGTTCGGATCACCGGTGCCGTTGCCGCTGTCGTATTGCCGCCGGGGTCGATCGCACGCAACACTACCACCGTGATATTGTCCGAACCGCCGCGCTGGTTTGCCGCACCGACGAGCGCAGTTGCGACGGTCTCGGCGGATGAGACACCGGTCTGCGCGAGGATCGTTGCGATTTCCTCATCGTCAATCATGGTGTTCAAACCGTCGGTGCAGAGAAGGAGAACGTCACCGACCGCCACCGTCTCGGTTTGAATCTCCGGCTGGACGGTGCTGTCAATGCCGACAGCACGGGTGATCATGTTGCGGAACCGCGAAACGCGTGCTTCCGCCTCGCTGATGTCTCCCGCCCGGACGCGTTCCGCCACGAACGAGTGGTCGAAGGTAAGGCTACTCAGCCCTCCGTTTCGCAAGCGGTACAGCCGCGAGTCGCCCGCGTGTGCCACGGTGAGCGTTTCGCCCTGGATCAACGCGGCGACCACCGTCGCGCCCATCAGTGGCGTGGACGATTTGGGAACCGGAGCCGACTTACTGTAATCGCCGCGCTTGGCAGTGGGCATGTCCGCCTCTTCCTGCTTCGCAGTCTCTTCCGCCTGTCGGCGCACCGTTTCGGCTATCGCATAGACGCGGTCATTGGCGCGGGAAAACGCTTCGATCAGTGCGTTCTTCGGCGTATCACCCGCGCCGAGTCGTTCCCGAAGCGTTTCCTCGATCACGGAGACCGACTCCTCCGAAGCGACATCGCCTGCTTGCAAGCCACCCATGCCGTCCGCGACGACAATCGCGGCGTCAGTCTGTGGCAGGTCGAACAACCCGTAAGCGTCTTCGTTTGCCGAACGCTTGATACCCTTATCGGTCAGCGCGGCGATGTCGAAACGCGGAAAATTGGAAGTGGCGGGCGAGGTCATCGAAAAGGGAAAATCCTGTTTAATATTGGGCGATCAACGGTTCTTGCCGCTATCGCGTACAGCGAGATATAACAACATGGCGGCGAATAGGGCAAGCGATGCGGCGAAGGCGACCCGCAAAAATAAGACCAGACTTGCATTCCCGACTGCTTCCATCTTATCCGATTCGCACCGTGTACGGCGAACCCGTACCAAAAACCACACTGTCCCCGTCCCGTAATGTTACCGGGTACAACGGCGGAATACGTTCCCCGTTCACCAGCGTTCCGCCCGGAGTGTTCAGATCTTCCACGGTGAGTTTCCCCGCATCCGAGATCTTCAACCGGGCGTGCTTGTCGGAAATATTCGCGCCGGTCATGGCGAGATCGGCGGTAACGCTACGCCCGACACTCATTTCGGACGCCAGACGTTGTACCTCGCCGGTCGCGGAAACGAGTGACACGCCCTTGTTCGCACCGATGGGTAATCGAGGCGGCGGTATGGGTTGCGCAGGCTGTGCAGCCACGGAACCGCTATTCGCCGGACGAAGGGTCAGCGTAGATTCGCCCAGCCGGATGACATCGCCGAAATCCAGCGGGTGCGCGACATTGGGTGCAACGGGCGAATCGTTCAAACGGCTGCCGTTCGTGCTATTCTCGTCGTAATACACAAACGCGCCCCCTTCCCAGGCGATACGTCCATGTTTCTTTGAAATCTGTCCGTCATTCAGAACAATATCGTTACCGGTCTGGCGGCTACGCCCTATCGTCGTAACACGCGGCGTGAGGGGAAACGCTTCCAGCGAACGCCCGTCGCCCGAGCGTACCAGAAGGGTCGCCAGCACCGCCCCGCCCGGACCAAATGCGGCGGGGACCGTGCCCGGTTCTTCGTCGGAATGAGGAGGCGTAGGTAAAGGAGTGGGATGAGGAGCGGATTTCACTTCAACCATCGGTTTAGCGGGGGAGACCACCTCCGGGACAGCTTGCCGTTCGCCGGTCTTTTTATCCTTGTCCTCAACAGAAACATCGAATCGGCAGACGACTTGGACCCGCTCCGCGTTCGGATCGGTCGCGTCGGCTTCCTCGATAACGAAAAGCAACGCGCCTCGAGTCCGGTAGCCGTGCTGGGAAATCGTTCGCGCGACCGCGGTCGCCAGTTCCTCCGCACTGAGAAAGGCACGCAGATAATCGCGCTCGGCGTCCGACGAAACCGCGATACGTAGCGTGTACGCGTTGGGAACATACACCTGTCCGTCGAGACCCTCGCGTCGCCCGTCTTCCATCGCGGCGAGGATGCGGCGCAGAATATCTTTGGGGCGTAGTTCGCTGTCTACCGCGTCCGATCCGCCAAACAGCCCTTCGTACCACGAGCCGAAGCGACGATTTAAGTGTTCCAAAAGGTCCATAAGGTATTTGCAGTATACGTGCGACGTTTCTTCGCGTCAATGCTCTGACACGGGAAGACAGCCTACGGTTGCGGAAGCAGAGGCAGAACCGCAGTGAAGAGTTGCGCGAAAAGAGTGTCCGGGTCCTGCGTCGCGTCGAGGATCACGACACGCTCCGGCTCTGCCGCGGCAACCCCCAGAAATCCCGCCCGTACCCGCTCGTGAAAATCGAGTGTTTCGCGGTCGAGACGATCCTGCGCGTCCGGCGATTGGCGGGCGAGACCGATGTGGGGAGGCAGGTCGAGGAGGAACGTTTTTCGGGGGATCAATCCTTCCGTCGCGACGGAATTCACCGCGTGGATAGCGTCCGGCGATACCCCCCGCCCGAATCCCTGATACGCCAGCGTCGAATCGGTGAACCGGTCACACAGAACGATGTGTCCCGAATCAAGAGCCGGTCGGATCACGGTTTTCACATTCTGCGCCCGTGCGGCCGCGAAAAGGAGCAGTTCGGCTATCGGAGTCGGTGAAGCGTCCCGGTCCAGAAGCAAGGCACGAACCCGCTCCCCGAACGGATCGCCGCCCGGCTCCCGTGTGCGCGTCACCGAATAACCGCGACCAGCCAGGGTCTCCGCGAGGCGAGCAATCTGCGTCGTCTTCCCCGCGCCTTCGGGCCCCTCGAAGGTTAGAAATACCCCCATGAAACTTACTGGCACCGCTTTTGCAGGGCGTCGCGGTTATAGACGGTGATGTGATACGTCGTGTCGACCGCGATGTAGTTCTTCTGCTTGAAATAGCCCATCGCTTTGTTGACCGACTCTCGCGACGCGCCGACGATACCCGCCAGATCGTTTTGCGTCAGGCGCAGGTTGATGCGTCGCCCGCCATCCGGTAGATCGGTGCCGTG
>JACMIS010000003.1 GCA_014381035.1 Armatimonadota bacterium | reverse complement strand
GCGTGCCTTTGGAGAAGGAGGAGCCGCTCCCGACCGTGGATCTGCCGGTCGCCGCGAGCATCCCGGAGAAGTATGTTTCCGGCGAGGCGCAACGCATCCTGATGTACAAGAAATTAGCCGCCGTCAAAAAACGCGACGATGTGGCACGCTTGCAGGAGGAGTTTGAGGACCGCTTCGGTGACCCGCCGCAGCCGGTCTGGAATCTGCTCAGTCTGCTCCGTTTGCGTCTGCGCTGCAAGGAGATCGGCATCGAAAGCATCACGACCGAGGGCACGACGATAGCGATCCTTTTCAACAAGGAAACGAAACTCCCGACACCGACGCTCCGCCCGCTGACGACGGCGTTCAAGTCACAGGGGGGTACGTTCAACGAGGGACGGGTCTCGGTGATGATCCAGTCCGCGCAGGTGCTCCGCCAGATCGAGGAAATGGTCGAGGTGCTGGCGAAAGCGATTCAGGAGAAATCGGTGCCCCCCTCGCACACCGGCACGGTCACCGCCAAGCCAAGCGAGCGCGTTCGACGCGCCGTGACCGCACCGCGCCGTTAGCAACGGTACAACGGGTGCGCGACGTTGCGCCCGTTTTTCGCCTGTGATAGACTCCTGTTCAATCAAAGTTTGGCTCCCTGACCAGGGCCGCCCGTTTGCGGGCGGCTGTGGGGAAGTCGGTGAAGCGTGCGGGACAACCCGCCGTCATTCCGACACTGTCGCGCAACCGTGAAGGCGGGGTCGTTGCCGGAAAGTATCCGGTATCGGCTTCGCCCAAGTCGGGTCACCAGTCGGGGAGAGTTCGCCGTCGTCCGGGTCTGACAATCCACATCCGTCAGAAACCGGTCGGGAACATCTGCGCGTAACAGATGACACCGAGCCGAACGCCCTCTCCGGGCGTTCCTCTGGTTGTCCTTTCACTGCGTCTCTGCTGTTCCGTGCGTCCTCTGTCGCCGAACTCCGACCGGAGGACGTATGTATTTTTCACGCGCTGTTTTTCTGCACGCCACCTTTCGCCCGGCTGCTCCGACCGGGCACCATCGCTCGCCGATTCCATTTTGCACATTTACTTTTACGAGGCATGCTTCGGGAATAAAGAATCATCGGGTATCTTTCGCGGGCGCGTTTACGCTGATCGAGCTTCTCGTTGTTGTTGCTATTATCGCCATTGTAGCCGCGATTATGCTCCCTGTGTTTGCCGGAGTTCGCGAGAAGTCGCGGCAAACCACATGCCTCTCCAATCTCCGACAGATCGGTCTCGCCTGGCTGATGTACGCGCAGGATTATGACGAGACCGCCTGCCCTTCGTACTATTATTCGGAGGATTTTCGCTACGAAACCGCTTGGGATTTCCATCTGGATTGGGGAACGGTCGTGGACGATGTGCCGAAGTGGGGGTACGGTTTACTCGGTTCCTACAGCAAGAGCGGCGCGTTACACAGTTGCCCCTCTTTCTACGGCAACGCTTGGGGGCGACCCTACACCGGGTACGCCTACAACGCTTCTTACATCGGCGGCGATGTGTTCGCAGGAATTCCCCTTTCCACACTCGCACAGATAGTCGACCCGACAGATACCGCCGTGTTTGCGGAAGGCGGTTACGGCAAACCGGTAACCGCCCAGAATTATCTGCGTGCGCCCAGCGACCCGCTCTATATGGCGGGCAAGGTGCATTTCCGCCACCAGAAAACAGCCAGCGTCGCCCATGCCGATGGGCACGTCAAGACGACGACCCACCAGTATCGGATCACCCCTCTGGAACCGGATTGCGCCGCGCTTTCCGAGAATGACTCCGCCTACGATCTTGAGTAAGATCACCCGGAAATACCGGGATATTCCTACCCGGAGAAACAAACAGAAAGAAGAATATATCTATGTTTTCCGTTAACAATTACATGTGCATCTCTCGTGCGCAAACTTGTTTTGCCGCTCTCGCTGTCATGATAGCAACCGTGCCGGGGATGATACAGTCCCCCGCCTATGCGGCGGATGATCGGTTCGCCGCCGCCGTGGTCAGCGTCACGGGTAATTTTAACGAGAGTCTCTACCGCTCTCCCGCCTCGTTACTCGGGAAACCGACGACCTATATCAGGGATGCTTTCCCCGCGCCCGGAGGGCAAAGGAACGGTACCGTGGCCGCCTCGGCGGTGTTCGCGCCGTATAACACGGCACCGGACGGCACGAAACTGATCACGACACTTGACACGAACGAGCAGATCACCGTCCGGTTCGATACGCCAATCGTACGCGACCCGAACCATTGGTATGGGATGGATTTCACGGTCTACGGGAACGCCTTTTTCGGAAGCGACGGCTTCGTATACGCCAACACAAACATGGAGCAACGCAGGATTTCCGGTGGGGGAATCTTTAATGAGCCGACCCAGGTGAGCGTCAGCCCGGATAATATCAACTGGTATACGTATGCCACGGGACCGTTCGGAGACGATTATTACCCGACCAACCCGTTCGCGTGGGACCGGGTGAACGACACCTGGGGGGCGGAATTAGATTGGACCAAGCCCGTGAACCCGACACTCACGGCGTCCTCCTTCTCCGGCTTGAGCGTGGCGGACGCAATTGACCTGTACGCCGGTTCGGCGGGCGGCACCTCGTTCAGTCTGGCGGAAACGGGCTTTTCGAGCATCAGTTATATTCGCGTAACTGGCATCGGCAACGCGGGCGAGATTGACGGCTTTTCCCGTGTAGGCTTCGCGGGGGCCGTCGCCGCCGTAGTGCCGGAGCCGGGAACGATAGCGTTGCTCTTATTCGCAGCTGCGGGGGGATTGATACATGGTAGGATCTGTAGCAAGAGGGCGTCGTGACCGACTGGGTGTAGCCGCGGGCGGCGGTGATAGAAACGGCGGGTAAATACACGCCCGCCTTTCTTGATTATCGCACCGATCTTTCAGAATCCAAATACTGGTTCCCTCACCCGACGGGTGAGCCTGCCGCGCCCACAAGGGAAAGTTCGCGATGAGATGGCTTCCTCTGCCATGAATCCATTGACCGTTTGGATTCAACAGGATAATACGAAGAATAAGATCCCTTATGCCTTGGAATAAGCCGGTATTTCCAGATCCGATCTGGTTACGCGGCCGAGTCAACTTCCGTCGGCAGTGATGGTGGAGAATTATGACGAACCATGCTTTGGAAACGGAACGGATGCGGCTACGCCCGCTTATCCAGGACGACGCACCGTTCTTGTTTGAAATGGCAAGTGATCCTGAAATCATGCGCTACATCCTGCCGCGCTTCGAACCGCCCGAGTCCGAGGAACCGGCGCGGGAATATATCGGCTCGTATGTCACCCGCTACTCCTCCGTCGGTTCCCGGTACGGGGTCTTCGCCGCCATCGAGAAAGCGACTGGAGATTTTATCGGGTGGTTTTTGTTGCGCCCGGCGACGGATCACCGATTCGCGACTGAAGTCGGCTTCCACGCCGACGAGTTGGAACTGGGTTACCGCTTCCGCCGCGCGTTCTGGGGCAAGGGACTCGCTACCGAGGGGGCGCGGGCACTGGTACAGTACGCGGCGACGGACGCGGACGTATCGGCGGTGGTCGCCGTCGCGCTCAAAGAGAACGTCGCCTCGACACGCGTAATGGAAAAGGCGGGACTTGTGTTTCGCGAGGAGTGTGCATTGCCGGGGTATGCGCTACCGGGGGTGACGTACCGGCTTTTGTTCGAACGCTGAAGGGTATAACGGAAGCCTTCAGAGTCCGAACGAAAGTCGGTACGTCACTCCCGGTAACGCATACCCCGGCAACGCGCACTCCTCGCGAAACACAAGTCCCGCCTTTTCCATTACGCGTG
>JACMIS010000837.1 GCA_014381035.1 Armatimonadota bacterium | reverse complement strand
CGGGACCGGCTTCCTGCAAAAAAACGGGGTTCTGGTCGGAGCCGCCGTCATCGGTCTGGCACTGGCGATCCGGTTCTGGATCGCGACCCCGGCGGGCAAGGAAAACTGGGACCGATTCCTGCTCCACGCGCCGATCATCGGTCCGGTGGTACGCAAGGCGACGATCTCGCGGTTCGCACGGGTCCTGGGAACGCTGGTTTTCGGCGGGGTCTCGATTCTGGAGGCTCTGGAGATCGCCGGTCTTTCCGCCGGGAACCGGGTCTTCCTGCGTAGCGCGGTCGAAGTCGGAGCCGAAGTGCGGGCGGGACGTCCGATTGCGGAGGCGATGCGCGATACGGAAGCGTTCCCGCCCGTATTGACCCATATGGTGGCCATCGGCGAGGAAACCGGCGACCTGCCCAAAATGCTCGGTCGCGTTTCTGACAGTCTCGACTTTGAAGTAGATACCGGGATGCGGCGTCTGGTATCCTTGGTGGAACCGATTATCGTTCTTTCCATGGGCGCGTTCGTCGGCTTCGTCGTCTTAGCGGTCATGTTGCCTATTTTCCAGGCACAATCCTTAGTAAAATGAAAAACAACACCTCCAAACAACGTCTATCCCCCCGGCTAAAGGGCAGCTTTACGCCTGCGAAACGCACCCAAGGCGCGTTTACGCTGATCGAAATGCTCGTCGTCGTGCTGATTCTGGCGATTCTGGCGGCTCTGATCGTTCCGCGCGTCGTCGGGCGTACCAGTGATGCCAAACGTGCCAAAGCGGCGAGCGACATCGCGACCCTGAGCAGCCTGTTGCAACAGTATCGGGTAGATAACGACTCGTTCCCGACGACGGAAGACGGTTTGAACGCGCTTCGCGTCCAGCCGTCCGGTGCGGCGAACTGGCGCGGTCCCTATACGAGTAAATCCATCCCGGCGGACCCGTGGGGCAACGAATACTCGTTCGAAGCACCCGGTCCCGACGGGCAGGATTATGTGATCATCTCCTACGGCGCGGATGGTGCCCCCGGCGGCGAAAGCGATAATGCGGACATTTCCAGTGAGTAACTCCGCGCGGCGACAGCGCGGGTACACGCTGATCGAGATGATCGTCGTGATTACGATTCTGGCGATGATGGCGGCTCTGATCATCCCAAACTTTCTGGCAATGAAACGGTCGCGGGAAATACGCGATGCCGAGTCGGCACTGATGCGTCTCCCAACCGAGGCGCGGATCGAGGCGCAACGCTCGGCGACGCCGGTAACGATCCGCGTCGAGGGCGGGGAGCTTGTGATGGAGCGGGCGGCGACGGTGGAAGAGCCGGAGCCGATAGAAGTGAAGCGGCTGAAACTGCCCGACGGGATGCGGATGGAGGCGGCACGGCTGGGCACCGAAACCACGGACCTCGGTTCCTGGCAATGGATCGTCTACCCCGACGGTTCGGCGGAAACTGCCGGGCTAGAGTTCGTCGAGGGGGAGTCGGCGCGTCATTCGCTGATGCTTCCGTCAAAACCGGATGAATCGTCGCGCTGGTTGGATGGCGAGTTGCCACAGGAAGATGCAAACGAGCGTTGGACCGCCGGGGAGTTGGAACAGCGTGGTTAAGAGCCGTCATTCTTCCGGCGGGTTCACGCTGATCGAGGTGCTGGTCGTTATCGTACTGGTGTCGCTGTCGCTGGTCGCGATCATGAACGCCCTGCGCGCGATGGGCGCGACCGACGCACGCGTCCGGGACGCGGAACTGTTACAACGACTGGCGGCATTGAAGATGGCGGAGATCGGGACAGTCAGCGACCCGCGCACGATGGACGACTCCGGCGATTTTGGGGAGCAGGGCTATCCGGAAGTCGCGTGGACGATGACGACGGAACCGAGCGGTGCGGAAAACGTGGACCAGGTGACGATCACCGCCGAGCGCGATAACGCGGAACAGTCGCTGGTCGGTCTGGTGTTTATCCGCCCCGTTACGACGGGTGCGGCACCGACCGGCGCACCAGCGGCGGCGGGAGCGACAACCCCATGAGAAACCGAACGAACCGGTCGGTGCGAGCGACTCGCGGGCTGACTTTGATCGAAATCCTGGTCGCGGCGACTCTGTCGGTGATTTTGCTCAGTGCGCTCTCGTACGCCTTCGTCGCCGGGGTAGACATGGAACGACGCCACAACAGTCGCCGCGCCGAAGGCAACCGACAGGAGATTGTGGAAACGCGACTGACAGAAATGATCCGTGGCGCGAAACTGAGCGGGGATGAGACGGACCTGTTGACCTATTTCCGGGGCGAGTCCACGGGGAACGAAAACACCGAACTGGGTTGCGACCGTCTGACGTTCACGACGGCGGCTCCGTCTGTGCCGCTTTCTGCGGTGGCGAACACCGACGATTTCGAGACGCAGACAGAAGCGCGTGGTCCCCTCGGCGGCATCGCCGAGGTATCGCTCGGGACAACGGCGGTCGGGCAGGTGCCCGACGACCGTGCCGGTCTTTTCGAGCGGATACAACGCCCGAGCGACGGCAACGCGACACAGGGCGGCATCGAAACGCTTCTGACCGCCGATGTCGCCGAGATCGGGTTCCAGTTCTGGGACGGGACGCAGTGGGCGATCAACTGGAACACGACCGCTGGAGAGCGACGGTTGCCTGCGGCAGTGAAGGTGAGCTACATTTTGCGATCCGGCGACGGGCAGGAAAATAGTTCCACGGACGGCAGTATTCGCAGTTTCGTCGTGCCGGTTCCGGCAAGCGATGTGGACGCGCAAAACCCGGCGTCGGCGGCGACGACATCGGCGGGAGCGGCGACCTTATGAAACGTCGCAAACGCAACCGGGGTGTCGTTTTAGTCGAGGCATTGATCATTATCGCCGGGCTGGTCGCGTTGATGGCGGTACTGGCGTCCAACCAGCGGGTGGCGGTTCAGGAGACGCAAAACCGTCTGAGCGAACGGCGTGCCGAAATCGCCGCGCAATCAGCGGTCGCCCGCGCTCTGGCGGTCCTGCAAAACGCCGACCCCAACCTGGTGACGCTGAGCGACGATTGGGCACTCCTGGGCGACAGCGGTAACACCGAATTCACCCTCGGCGAAAACGCGTCGTTTCGGATGCAGATCATAGATGCGGCGTCGCTGGTGAATGTCAACACCGCGACGGAAGAGCAACTTGCTCGGTTGCCGCTCACACAGGAGCAGATTGATTCCTTGCTGGACTGGCGCGATGTGGAAACACAGAGTCGCCCCAGTGGCGCGAAGGACGATTACTACAATCAGTTTCCGGAGCCGTACAACGCCCGTCTATTCCCACTGACAATGGTGAACGAACTGCTATTGGTGCGCGGATGGACGGCGAACCGGCTGTATGCAATCCCGGAGGATAACGAGGGCGTGGTTTCCACAGCCGTCCCGTTAACGGACATTGAGGGGAATCCGGTGCCGCTAGTGTCGGTGCTCACGGTGGATAGCGGGGTGCCGAACGTGCGCTTCGACGGCACGGAGCGGATAAACTTCGGACAGGCAGGCTTGAACGTTAACGCGTTGACGCAGTTCGGGATTCCGCCCGCTACCGCGCAACAGATCGTCGCGCAGGGGGGCTACACCAGTTTTGCCGCGCTGTTGATCGAGCCGGG
>JACMIS010000836.1 GCA_014381035.1 Armatimonadota bacterium | reverse complement strand
GGCGGCGGCGGCGGCGGGCGGCCCGACTTCGCGCAAGCGGGCGGCAAAGACACCAGCAAGATCGCGGACGCGCTTGCTGCGGCGGGCGCGGTTCTGGTCGGGGCGGTTGGGTAAACGCGGACCGGGAGCCCTCACCTCCCCGCCCCCACAACCTCGGAAGGGAGAGGGGGCGCCAGACTCCGGAGGCGAGAGGGCTCCGAAAGCACAGTATCTTCTCGCCCTCCTCCTCACCCTATTCGTCTTCTCCCTCCCTGCCCGCGCCGACGATAAGCCCAAAGCCGTCCTCGTCCTAATGTCCGGCGTCACGCTCGATGACCTGAAACCCGGCGGCAAGCTTCCCGCGCTGCGCCAACTAGCGGAACGGGGCAGCATTGCTCTTCTTCATAACCGCGTCTGGGGAGATTTTAACGAAAACGCCGCTTATCTCTCCGTCGGATCGAGTGAGCGCATGGCGGCTCCCGAAGACACGAATGCTACGCCGGATGAAATGAGGGCGTACCAGCCGCCGGTTGCGAACCGGGCGAACAAGTATGGTGCGCTCGGCAGAGCAATGGCGACGGCAAAAGTCGGGGTGGATGGAACGTCAAATATACCGGCATGGCTTGTCGCCGCAGACCCGGACAGCAAAGTACCGTTCCCCCGCTACAAAAACTATTCTTTGTATATCGAAAAGCTGTCCGACAATGTCATCCGGACAGGAAAAGTGAACGAGTATTTCCGCTACGTGGTAGACCATGAGTCGTATGAAAATCGTACCTTTTATATCTGTGTTCCCTACACACTAGAAATTCAGTACGGCACTCCCTACCGTCGTCTCGGATTTCTTATTGCGGTTGGTCCCGGTATTGAACCCGGCACACTGCTCACCTCACCGACGACGCGCACTCCCGGGCTGGTAGCGAATGTGGACATCGCGCCAACCATTGCCGACTTGTACGGCACGGCGATTCCGGGGGCGGCGGGGCAACCGGTTCGATCCGTAGAGAGTCGGGATGCCTGGGGGACTTTGGACGCACTCGATCGGCAAACCAACGCGGCGGCGCGGGCGACCACGCCGGTCCTGGCGGGCTATGGAATCTTCGCCGGGGTGTGCTGTTTGTTCGCGCTTGCAGTTTTACGAACCGAACCGCAGAAATGGCAAACCGCCGCCCGGTTTGCGCTACTCACGGCGGCGAGTGTTCTCCCCGCCTTGCTCGCGGTCGGAGTCATCGCTCCACAAACACCACTACGGTATGGCGCGACGCTTGCCGCCATCGCGATTGCTATCGCCAGCGTCTCCCATTTTGTCGCGCCGCGTTCTGGCACCCTGCCGCTAAATCTGGTGCTCTACGGGCTTATCGCAACCATCATCGCGGACGCGTTTCTGCATCTGAACCTCCTGGAACGTTCGCTCCTTTCGGCGTCTACGCTCACCGGAATCCGGTTCTACGGCATCGGCAACGAATGGTTTGGTCTGCTTCTCGGCGCGGCTCTCGCGTGCGCCGCCCCATGGTGGCTTGGCGTCCTGGTCATCTGCGCCGTCGGTCTGCCTTACTTCGGCGCGGACGCGGGCGGCACCCTCGCGGCAACAGCGGCGTTCGCGGTTTTGTTTTTCGCACGACAAAAAAGCGGGTTGAAGCGGCGACATTTCGCGGCGGCATTCACACTTGCCATCGGCGTTACCATGATATTTGCCCTGCTCGACCGACTGCAACCCGATGCTTCTCGTCCGCATGTCGGCGCGGCAGTAGCGACCGGGCAAACGACATCGGGGTTCGGCGCACTCACCGAACTCGCGCTACGCAAAGTCGCGATGAACACCTCGCTATTCCTGTCGCCGTGGACGCTGATTACGATCATCGCTATGCTCGTTATCGGCTTCGGTTTACGTCAAATGGTGATCACGACACTCCCGAGCAACTCTGAACTCCGTTCCACTGTCGCTCCGGCGGCGATCTCGGGCGCGATAATTGCATTCCTTTTCAACGACGGTGGCGTCGCCGCAGGGTTACTTATCATGGTACCGATTCTGGTGCGGTTCCTTGACGCCCTGCTCATGCGTGAGGTAGAACGAGAGCATAGTGGTTAGGTAGTTGGGTGGTTGGGTAATCAGTGGTCAAACATTCCGACGACTGATTTATCTCTACCAACCACTCAACTCCCTGCACTACCCAACCACCAAATGAGATTTCTCGCGATTGACTATGGCACGAAGCGGATCGGGTTGGCGGCGTGCGACGAACTGGAGTTTGGGGCATACCCGCTGACCACGATTCACCGCTCGCGGTCGCTCCGGCATGATCTGGGCGAGATTTTGCGCCTTGCCACCGGGGAACAGATTCAGGCTATCGTGATCGGTCTGCCACTCAATGCGGACGGTTCGCATGGTCCTTCCGCGCAAGCCGCGACCGAATTCTCCCGCGCGTTGTCCAAAATGACCACGCTCCCGATTTCTCTGCACGACGAATACGGCACCACGGCGGATGCCGAGGAGATGATGCTGGAAGCCGATATTTCGCGTGCCAAACGACGCGAAAAGATTGACCAAATGGCGGCGGCGAGCATCCTGAGGTCATTCCTGCGCCACCGCGCCGACGAAAAGCGAAAGGGGCAGACGACGCAACCGGAACCGTCTGCCGATAAACAAGTCCCGTGATTATTCCCGAGCCTACCGACCCCTCGATCCCGTCTTCCCCTCCGAAAAAGCGTTTCCCTGTCGCCGTTGTCGTCGCCGTTTTGTTTGCAATGATACTTGTCGGCGGGGCGGTCGGTTTAAATCTGTATATTCGCTGGGCAAAGCAACCCGCGCTCAAAACCGGACGACCGGCGCGAATCACCGTCCCGCCGGGTTCGACCGTTGATTTCGTGGGGAAGAAGTTAGAAGCGTCTCGTCTGATTCGCGACGCCCGCGTTTTCGCCATGAGCGCGAAAGGCGTTTCGATCCGCCCCGGCACGTACGATATTGCCCCGACCGAATCGGTCGCAACGATTATTTCACGACTGGAGAAGGGCGATGTCGTCACGGTTCGGGTGACTTTCCCCGAGGGCTTTACCCTGCGCCAGATCGCGAAGCGGTTAGCAAAAAACGAACTGTGTGAGGAGGAGACCTTCTACAAACTCGTCAGCGAACGGGGTAACACGCTCAAAGCGTCATTCCAGCCGCCCGCGAAACTGGAAGGCTATCTGTTTCCGGATACGTACCGCTTTCCTCTCGGGGAAGAGGAAGCCGACATCGCGCAACGGATGCTGAGTAGTTTCGACTCCGTGTTCGCCAAACGACACGGAGAGGATATTCGCCGTTCCGGTCGAACGGTTGCCGAACTGGTCAATGTCGCCGCGATGGTGGAACGGGAAGCACGTACGGCAGGAGACCGTCCGCTCATCGCGGGCGTGATCTATAACCGTCTTCAGCGCGGGATGCGTCTCCAGATTGACGCCACGGTGCAGTACGCCCGCGGCGAACACAAGGAACGCTTATTGTACCGGGACCTCGAAATCGAGTCGCCCTACAACACCTATCGCGTCGCCGGATTACCCGCCGGTCCGATCTGTAATCCGGGCGCGAGTGCGCTGGAGGCCGCCCTGCATCCGGCGACA
Source organism: Armatimonadota bacterium (assembly GCA_014381035.1). The sequence continues at coordinate 2,870 of JACMIS010000836.1, read as the reverse complement.
CACGACTTTCTGTTCTACGTCGCCCGCACAGACGGCTCACATGTTTTCGGCAAGACACTCGCGGATCATAATCGCAACATCGCGACGGTTCGCCAGAGCCGCTGATAATTGACGTCCCGTTCCAAAACGTGATACGATTCGCGGGGCGACATATTCGTGACTGTTCACGAAGCACGATTTGGTCATTCAGTGCCCCGACGGAAACCTTTGCCGTTGCTATCGCGTAATTAGACAGTACGTAAAATCCTTAGCAAACAACATTGCACCTTGCGTAATTTTTTCACCCATATCCCTTAGATACCCATACTCTTATGTCAGGAGACTTTTCCTTGAATCGTAAAACCTCTTTCCCGGTTCCCGCTCGGCGACGTGCGACGGCGCAGGTGATTACCTTAGCCATTGCCCGTAAAAACTCCCAAGCCACATGGAACACGCTGACACTGGCTACGATTGCCGGTGCCGCCGCCCTTGCTATGCTTCTTCTTTCGGGTTGTAACACCGGCGAAAAGACTTTCGGAAAAATAAACGGTCAGATCGTGACCGAAAAAGAGTATTTGCACCAACTGGAACGACAAACAGTCGCCGTGCCTGGCGGGCAACCCACCAATGCCGAGCGTGTTGTACTCGATCAGATCATCAGCAATCGCGTCATCATGGCGGAAGCCTCCAAGAACGGTTCCCTGCCGAGCGATGAGGATGTCAGCAAAATGTTCGATGTGCAGAAGAAACTTTTCGTCGCCCAATTCCCCGGTAAAAGCCAGGAAGAGGCAATGAAGGAGCAGGGCACGACCGCGGACGAGATCAAAAGCGACCTGCGCGTCCAACTCGCCGAAACCGCGCTGTACGGCAAACTGCTGAAACTCGACGAAAAAGAGGTGCGCGAAACCTACGAGAAATACCGTTCCGCGTTCGGTCTTCCCGCCCGTGTCCAGATGCGCCTCGCGGTTGCGGTGGAAAAGTCGCCGGAATATACCAAAATTGCCCAGGCACTCGCTGGCGGCAAATCGTTCGAGGCGGTAGCCAAAGAGTCGAATCCGATTTCGATGCGCGGCACCGGCGGACTTTTACCGCAAGCAGTCGCGGTAAACACCCTCGCCCCGGCGATGCAGGCGAAGATTTCTCAGACTCCGGAAGGTAAATTCTTCGGTCCGATTGACTTCCAGCAAAAAGGGGTCAAGGCGTGGATCAAAATCGAAAAGAAGTTGCCGGAGTACATGATCCCGTTCGAGGATGCCGCCCCACTCGTCCGTCGCCAACTGGTGCAACTCAAATTGCAACAACCGGCAAACCAGGCGGTCAAGAACGATATTTTGCAGAAGAAAATGCAAGCCAAGTTCGAGTCGGAAAACAAAGAGTACGAAGCGGTCTGGACGGCAGTGAAAGACACGGCGAACAAAGCAGGGATCGGTCAGAGCGTTCCAACGCCGGTCGGCGCGGACCCGGCGGCAACGGTGGGCGGCATGCCCGCTCCAACCGCACCTAAATAACCAGCGAAACGAAAAGTCGCCCGCCGGAATGAACCGGCGGGCGACTTTGTTTTGGATGGAGATAAGGGGGCTCGAACCCCTGACCTCTACAATGCGAATGTAGCGCTCTCCCAGCTGAGCTATATCCCCGCAACGAGATAAATGGTACCATTCAGGAAGTTGCCTGTCAAGAATGAATCCCGCGAGTCGCGGCAAAAACCAACGGTACTGGTACCCAACGTATGAACGATTTCCCCACCCCCGAAGAACTGCTTACGGCTCTCGTAAAGATACCCGGTCCCCCCGGTCAGGAGGACGCGGTACGTCAATACCTGGAGGAGCAACTGATCCGGTTGAATGTCTCCTATCGGGTGGATGCCAAAGGCAACTTGCTCGCCAGCACCGGAGATGCGCTGCCGGATGCCCCCGCTACCGTCGTGACCGCACATATGGACGAGATCGCCGCGATGGTGACCGGTTACGAGAGCGGCGGGGAGTTGCGCGTCGCGCCGCTCGGCGGGTTGTACCCCTGGAAATGGGGCGAGGGTCCGGTGGAAATATTACCGCTGGATGGATCGAACCCCATCACCGGAATCCTGAGTTTCGGTTCGATCCACACCACGGCTGCTTATACACCGGCGCAACTGGCACGCGACGGCAAAGCACTCACCTGGGATCAGACGACCGTCTGGACCGGGTTGAGCCGCACCGAACTCATCGAGCATGGGATTGTGCCTGGTTGCCGGGTCGTCATGGCGCGGGAGCGTCGGAATGTTCAATCGCTCGGTGGGAATCGCGTCGGCTCCTATTTTCTGGATGACCGGGCGGACTGTGTCTCGTGGCTGCTCGCGCTTCGCGCCATGAAAGACGCCGGGTTCGGGAGTGACGTTCTTTTTGTCGCGACCGTTGCGGAGGAAGTCGGCGGTGAGGGCGCGTTGTTCGCGCTTCGCTCTCTGGCGCAACCACCGACGGTCTGTGTGGCACTGGAAATCGGGCCGAATACGCCGGATGCGCGATTGACTCTCGATGCGACGCCGACACTCTGGATCAGCGATTCCTATGCCACCATGTCCCCGCTCGATGTCGCGCTCGTGTACGCGGCGGGAGGCACGGTCAAATGCGGTGTTCAACCGCAGGCGGTAACGCGGGGTGGTTCGGATGCGACTCTCGCCGCGAGTCGGGGGTTTTGTGCCCGCCCGGTGACTCTGGGGTTCGCGGCGGAAAACTCACACGGGTTCGAAATCATGCACCGGGATGCGACGCAGAAGCTCGCCGATCTGCTCGTTGCCTATCTACGACTGCTGGAGACAAATGGATGAAAAAACTCACCGAAACCGAAATCACGGAGCACTTGAAATCGCTACCGGATTGGCAGATTAAAAACGGGGTCTTATCGCGCACGTT